>DALYUA010000168.1:0-1694 GCA_031993245.1 Buttiauxella sp.
AAAGCGCTGCGCCATTACGCATTGCAGACTATTGAGGCCCGCGCAAAGTGGCCGATGATTATGGTGAGCGGCAACACCGGCTGCGGCAAAACTATTTTGATCCGCTCGCTGCCAACGGGTGTCGATCTCGAAGGGCTGGCGCGTCATCGCGGCTCGTCCTTTGGCCGGACGATCGTCGAGCAGCCTTCTCAGGCGAGCTTCGAAAATAACCTGGCCGTTACGCTGCTTAAAAAAAGCAATGGCGCGCCGGTCAGCTGGGTAATCGAAGACGAAGGCCGCATGATCGGCTCCCGGCATATCCCGGAATCGTTCAGGGATGAAATGGTCCGCTCACCTATTGTGGTGGTAGAAGATCCGTTTGAACTGCGTCTGGAGAGGCTGAAGCAGGAATATTTCCAGCAGATGAGCGAGGCATTTTTGTCCGTCAGCGATGAAGAAACCGCGTGGAAAAATTATGCGGAGTATCTGCACCACGGCCTGTTCGCCATTCGTCGCCGTTTAGGCATAGAACGTTTTCAACAGTTCAGCGTCGTGCTGGATAAGGCGCTGGAGCTTCAGCGTAACACCGGTTCGTGCGACGGCCATCTGGCCTGGCTCGCCCCGCTGCTGGAAGAGTATTACGACCCGATGTATCGCTACCAGTTAAGCAAGAAAGCGGCGCAAATTGTTTATCGCGGGGACTACGGCCAGGTTGAAGGGTGGCTGCGCGACAAAACGAGCAACCAGGCGAATTAACCTTTTGCAGTAATGTTCTGGCCCTGAGACTAATGACAAACCTCCCGGCGTCACAAAAATAAAGGGTGCCGCCATTTAAAGAACAAGGAAAATCAATCCATTGATTTTCGGCTGATAACCACAAAGAAGAAAAAACCACACTTTTTCCTTCTTTATCAGCAATCTGAGGGCCGGATTATTCCGGCCCTTTTTTTATCTAAATCAATAATACCCACACTTCCAGAATTTTCAGATGCTATAAAAATTGAAGATTATTTGTGCAGAAGATAGCTTGAGTTGGCTGTAAAAGCAGCAGATTAGCCAGCGAGTTCATATGCTGGATCACTTTAAAATGGAGTTTGAAAATGAGGTTATACGATGAAGCACGTGATCCTGCTTCTGTTATTGCCCGGGCTGGTTGCCGGTACATTGGCGGCTTCAGTGAACTGGCCCGATGCCCTGAAGGGAATTGCAGCTGGTGAGCAGGTCTGGCTCGACAAAGCGCCAGATCTTGCCGCCGTGGCGGATGTTAAACAGGCGATTGCCCTTGAAGACGCGCTGTCCAGTTCGCTGGCAAAAAATACTCCGGGAACGTTGAAAACGCTCAGTCTGATAGACACAAAAACCTGGCCTCATATGATAGGGACGGACATTGTCTGTGGATTACCGTTTGAACAGCCAGTCGCCGAGGTTGAGGATTTTTATCAGCGAACGCGCATGGCGTTACTGAGTACAGATAAAGGCGCGACCTGTCTTTGGATCCTTGAAGCAACATACGAAGAATGGAAAGCAGATAACGCCCGCAAGGCTAAGTAATATAACCGCTGTATCAAAGCGCCTTGCTTTTGTTCAAAGGGAGGCGTTTTTGAACTCCATCCCTCATCGGGTAACGTCTGTTAAACGTTCATATCCAATATCGTTTAACCTGATGTCAGCTATATGCCAGATATAGTCATTCACACCTTGAGAGTTACATTTTT
>DALYUA010000168.1:1704-4547 GCA_031993245.1 Buttiauxella sp.
TTAAGTGATTCAGAGTATGCGCTTACCGGTTACGAATATAGTGCCAGAATCACGTGATGTGATGATTGCCGCTTTGCTTTCGAGCCAGTAAGTGCTCCACGTTCGCTAACGAATGCTCAAGATATGCAGACAAACTGCTGACTATATTTCTTTCGAAGAACGTGGAATGCATACCAGGATGGCCCTGCTGTTGCGTATACAGAGCAGCGGGTTGCAAGCATTGCCAGCGCTGTTCCCCTTACCACCGATAAAACTGCATCGGGGCGAATGCACTAATGGCAACAGCGCTTGCATCGCAAATCACACTGGTCGGTGACCTTATCAGAACCTACGACGAGAGAATCGAATCGTTGTTCGAGACGCTGCCGAATACAGATCTTTTCAAATCACTTCGGGGCATGAGCCGTGTATAGGCCCGCTAATGCCTGTAGCACCGGGTGATAACCGTAACCGCTTTAACAGTGCAGAAGAAATTCAAAACTACGCTGGCATTGTGCCAGTAACGAGCGAAGTGGTCAGAAATCCTGAGTCTGGTGGCGTTGACAATGTGCCAGGTTCGTTCGACAAACGTTCGTGGAATGGACTGCGAAGAGGATTAACTCAGCATACTGGACCAGAGTGTATTATCAGGAGCAACGAGAAAAGGGGAAATCGCATCAATCCGCGATCCGGGCTCCGGCGTTCAAATGGGTAAGGATTATCTACCGCTGCCGGAAAGCCAGAACCTGCTACGGCGAGGCAAAATACTTGCTGGCACTCAAAGAGAGATATTCGCCCTTGCTGAAGCCATAAAAAACTTGTCGAGTGCCCCAGGACGTGAAGCGGATATTTTGTGGACGGGCCCTCGAAATAGTAAGCATTCGTTTGTCTCATGAGGTGAGGATATCCAGCTTCGCTGGTAAACCATAAAAAAGCGTTTTATTTCAATAGGATGAATACTGATTCATCACCTGATGAGCATCAATAATAAGCGATACAGAAAGCCTTACAACTCCCTGCATCGTTTTTTAGATTTTTATTTCACTAAGATGGTTCACCAAAACCATCAGCAAAGGCGATCTTTAATTCAGACATAAAGGCCAGTTCATCTTGCCCATCACAAATTAAATCAACCATGGTATTTCCCTTTACGCCCGCACCCAAGATACTCATCATTCCCTTGATGGGGATTTCTTTGTCATTATTAACCAGCGTCAGAGATGACTGGTATTTTTTGACAATCTTTGCCAGCGTCGCGGCTGGCCGGGCATGCAAACCGGTGCTGTTAACAACCCGTACTTTTTGCCTGATCATATTCTCTCCTTAAGATGCCCTGCGTAACGCCGGATGGAGTTTATTCATCATCTGAATTTTAGAATAAACGTCATCTTCAACCGCCTGTTTCGCATTAGCCATGACGCGAGCCAGATTAGCCTCATTGTTATTATTTACCCACGCTTTACCGACAGTGGTGATAAAGGCTTTGCGTAAGTCGCTCGCAATATTAACTTTGACAACTTTATAATCAACAAAGCTCCGCAGAATATCTGCGTCAATACCTGAGCCGCCATGAATAACCAAAGGAACTGGACTAACGGTCGCGATGCGTTGTAGCAGCGGGATATCAATACGTGGGATATCTTCCAGGCCGTGCACATTGCCAATCGAAACGGCCAGCATGTCGCAGCCCGTTTCGTTAACAAAGCGCTGGACTTTTTCGGGCTCGGTTTTGCAGTCGGCCTCGCTGACATGATCATCTTCCTTACCCAGAATGGCTCCCAGCTCCGCTTCGACAGGCACACCAAATGATTTACAGAAATCTACGGCTTCGCGGGTAAAGGCGATATTTTCTTCGAACGGCAGGGCTGCACCATCAATCATTACCGAGGTAAAACCGGCTCTGACGGCCTGCTTAACATCCTCCAGCGTTTTCCCGTGATCCAGATGCAGACTGACCGGCACATCCATTTTATCGGCATGCCGCTTAACGATTTCATAAATGTAATCGTAACCGGAAAGCTGGGCGTTGGTTGGCGCTATCTGAATAAAATTAGGCAACCCCGAGCGTTCTATTGCATTGAGAATAGAAATGGTGGTTTCGAGGTTGGTCGTGTTAAATGCGCCAGCAAGTACGCGTTTTTCCTGAATACAATCGAGTAAGATTCTACCATTGACTAAGGGCATATTAACTCCAGATATTTTGGTGATAAGAATAAATAAATTATCTAGCTACTGAGTTATCACAGCTATACGTCAGTAATCACTCCTTCCTGCAACAATTTAAAGCGATAAAAGGCTAACCATTGTTGCTGATATATTTCTAACTTTGCTGAACGAACCGTATCAGGAATATAGCGTTTAGCCACAGGTGCAGGAGGGAATACAACCTCCGGACAGGCTATCGACAATGCCCCAACGGATACGGTTTCATCAAAAGCAATTGCCTCGACCGGACACTGAAGGATGTCAGCTTTCAATTGCAGCCAGTACGGGTTTTTCACCGCAGGTCCAATCACTTTTACCGTGCTGCCAGCCGGGATGTTAAAGCACTCGTAACAGTGTGCGAGTTCCATTACCAGGCCGATAAATACGCTCTCAAGGAGAGTCTCAGGGGCCAGTAAATCCGTCAGACCAAACATCAGGCCGCGAGTATGCCGGTTTTTGTTTGGCGAACCAGAACCCCGTAAATGAGGAATAAACACCGGCACATGATCGGCAGACCAGCAGGGCTGAAGATATCGCTCCATTGCCTTTTTCAGGGCAATATGGATTTCCTCAGCCGTTAAACGAAACGTTTTTTGTACCCATTCAAGCGCATAGCCACCGACAGGCAGGGAAGCGAAAAGCGTGAAAAATTCGCCGTC
>DALYUA010000168.1:4557-6921 GCA_031993245.1 Buttiauxella sp.
GTGTTCAGCAGCAGAATACCTTCTGTCGTCCCCGTAGAGTTCAGTACATCGCCCGGCTGCATCTGCAACGCACGGGCCCCCACCATATGATCGTGTCCAGCCAGGGTGACTTTAACCTCATGAGAGAATCCCAGTTCATTTCTGAGCTCAGGCGTCATCCATCCGGCCACCCCATTCGGCGCTATCAGCGGAGCCAGTACATCGAAAGGTACGCCGAGTATCTCCGCCGCTTTGCGGGACCAGGTACGGCTGGTAACGTCCAAGCACAATGTTCTGCTGGCCAGCGACACTTCTGTCTTTTTCTCACCAGTCAGCCACCACAACAGGACTTCTGGCGCATGTAACCAGCAGATGTCTTTCCTTTCATGCAACGAGTAGGTATCAAGCAACCAGCGCATTTTGAACGCCGAGTAGTTACTGTGCGGTGGTAACCCCGTGATTGCATAAAGTTCTTCAATCTCTGACTCGCTTAACGACGCGAGATAGGATTCACCACGTCGGTCATACCAGGCCAGCATGGGAGTAAGCATGTTTCCCTGCTCATCCACGAACACACCAGACTCGCCAAAACTCGCAATACTGATATCTGACACCGGAAACGGCGAGGAAGAAACCAGTTCAGCCATTACCCTTCGCAATGCCTGCCACAGCTCTTCGATATCGAAATCTACCTCGCCTTTCTCCGATTCCTTTTTAGGGGTCGGAAACTTGCGGGCTTCCAGAACTGACGCGTCATAACAGGAATAACAGCTGACTTTGCAGTTGGTTGTGCCAATATCGATGACAAGCGCTGCGCGATAATCAGGCATAGACCGTTCCTTTTGTCAGACGAAAGACGCCGTAGATAACCAGAGCAACCACCGGGATCATGCCAATCGCAATCACATTTCCGTTGAATATCTCGAGCAGCCAGAAACGGAAGGGATTACCTCCATCAAGGAAACTTGAGACCTGACCGCTTGATCCTTTTGCCAGGTTGAAATTGACGTCTTTAGCCATACCGGTAATAAATGGCGCAATTTTGGTCGCAATCCACAGATCGGCGACGATCACCGGAATTGCAGTAATCACTGCCCGGAAAATATTGCCACGACATGCCAGTACAATCATTGAAGCCATTACGGCCAGGTTGGCAAGGTCACCCAGCGGGAGGACTTTATTACCCGGAAGAAGAAATGCAATAAAGACAGAGATTGGCGTAAGAATAAGGGCGGTGGAAATAATTGCCGGATTACCTACCGCAACAGCAATATCCAGCCCAATAAAGAGATCGTCCCGACCCGGATATTTGGCATTCAGATATTTTTTGATAGCTTCAGATAAAGGCAGCAAGCCTTCCATCAGAATTCGCACCATACGGGGAAGAATGAACATGACACCACCGATGCTGATCCCCAGAAGCAACACATGCTTAACGTCATAACCGGCAATAATACCCAGCAGGACGCCCAGAATTGTCCCGACCATCATCGGCTCACCAAAGATGCCCAGCTTTTTCTGTACGTTCTCCGGATCAATATGAATACGGTTCAGGCCTGGGATCTTGTCAATGATTTTGTCGAACAGCAGCCCAATCGGGAAAAAGACGACGGATGACAGGGTCGGAAGTGAAATACCTTCCAGGCCAAAGTATTTAGCCACTAATGGCGCTGACCAGTCCGCCAATTTGAGGACCACGATCGCGGCCAGAGCAGCTGCGGATAGCCCCAGAACAAAGCTCCCGGTGCTGTAGTAAACCAGCGTACCTGCCAGCGCAAAGTGCCAGTAGTTCCACATGTCCACATCCACGGTCCGAGTCTTGTTCAGAGCCAGCATGGCGACGTTAATCAACATTGTCAGCGGGATGACAAATGGAGCGATTGGAGAACCCCAGGTAATCGCGGCCAGCGGCGGCCAGCCCAAATCAACAACAGGAAGACTGATGCCGGTTCGTTCAACCATCGCCTGTGCTGCCGGGCCCACGTTGCTGGTAAGAATGTCAAAGATGGCATAAATCCCGACAAAGCCGATGCCGACAATTAACGATGAGCGAAGCGCTTTTGCTGGTTTGACTTTAAAGAACAATGCCAGGAAGAACAGAACCAGTGGCAATAAAACCGTTGGTCCAAATCCCAGTACATATTGCACAACGGTATAGAGAGTATGCGCTATATCATTCATATCCGACCTCTTTTTTAGATATAACCAGACCTCGCGTTAGCGCCTGGATATCTTATCTGAGTTTTTTGTTTATAGAATCAGGCTTGCCCTTTAAGAATAGAAACTATTCTTTCAAGTACCTTATCTTCACCGATACCTGTAATTATTGGCAGGCCATTAACGACCGGAATATCAAGTTTGTAAGGTACTTTGGTTTTATAAACA
>DALYUA010000169.1:0-6896 GCA_031993245.1 Buttiauxella sp.
TGCTGTTTTGCGCAGTGGGTGCGCCCGCAACCCTTGTCGCGGCGCTCGCCTATCTCTATTTCGGAAATATTCTCGGCATGAATCTAAGGCCGGTATTGCTGATGCTCGATAAGCTCAAAGAGTGGGTAATGCTGGATATTTATCTGGTGGGCGTCGGCGTTGCGTCCATCAAAGTCAAAGAGTATGCCTTTATGCAGCCCGGCCCGGGCCTTGTCGCCTTTGTCGCTCTCGTTATATTAAGCCTGCTGACCATGATTCATCTGAACGTTGAGCAACTCTGGGAAAAGTTTTATCCCCAGCGGCCCGCTCGCGCTTTCAATGCCCAGCTACGCGTGTGCCTCGGCTGCCATTTTACCGGCGTTCCCGACAACCGCGGCCGCTGCCCGCGATGTCACGTGCCGCTTCGCCACCGCCGCCGTCAGAGCCTGCAAAAATCATGGGCTGCGCTCATCGCTTCATTAGTGTTCCTGTTACCGGCAAATTTGCTGCCCATCTCCATAATTTATGTCAACGGCTCGCGTCAGGAAGATACTATCCTTTCCGGTATTATTTCGCTCGCCAGCAGTAATATTGCCGTAGCCGTGGTGGTATTTATTGCCAGTATTCTCGTACCTTTTACTAAAGTAATTGTAATGCTTACGCTTTTACTAAGTATCCACTTTAAATGTGAACGAGGACTGCGCACGCGCATTTTGCTGCTGCGGTTTATTACCTGGATTGGCCGCTGGTCGATGCTTGATCTGTTCGTAATCGCACTCACGATGTCGCTGGTCAATCGTGACCAACTGCTGGCATTTACTATGGGACCCGCCGCGTTTTATTTTGGCGCGGCGGTAATTTTAACTATTCTTGCTGTCGAATGGCTGGATAGCCGACTGCTTTGGGACGCACATGAGTCAGGAAACGCCCGCTTCACCGACTGAGGCGCGAATTAAAACAAAACGCAGGATTTCTCCTTTCTGGTTGCTGCCAATTATTGCTCTGCTGATTGCAAGCTGGCTTATCTGGACAACCTATGAAGAGCGAGGCACCACGGCCACAATTGACTTTATTTCTGCGGACGGCATTGTCGCCGGGCGCACGCCCGTACGCTATCAGGGCGTCGAAGTCGGCACCGTACAAAGCATCAGCCTTGGCGATAACCTCAATAAAATCGAAGTCAAAGTCAGCATAAAAAGCGACATGAAAGATGCGCTGCGCGAGGAAACGCAGTTCTGGCTTGTGACGCCTAAAGCCTCGCTGGCGGGCGTTTCTGGCCTTGATGCGCTGGTCGGAGGCAACTATATCGGTATGATGCCAGGTAAAGGAGAGCCCAAAGACCACTTTACGGCGCTGGACACGCAGCCTAAATATCGGCTGAACAACGGCGAGTTGATGATCCACCTCCGCGCCCCGGATTTAGGCTCGCTGAACAGCGGCTCGCTGGTTTACTTCCGTAAAATTCCCGTTGGTCGCGTTTACGATTACACCATCGGCCCGAACAAACGGGACGTCATTATAGATGTGCTGATCGACCGCCGTTTCACCAACCTTGTGAAGAAAGGCAGCCGCTTCTGGAACGTTTCCGGGGTAAAAACCGATATCAGCCTCAGCGGGGCGCAAATTCAGCTTGAAAGCCTTGCGGCACTTGTTAACGGCGCAATAGCTTTTGACTCGCCGGAAGGTTCGCAACAGGCAAAAGCCGAAGATGAATTTAGCCTTTACGAAGATCTGGCCCACAGCCAGCGAGGCGTGCTGATAAAACTCGATCTGCCGGGCGGCGAAGGCCTGAAGGCCGGCTCAACGCCGCTGATGTATCAGGGGCTGGAAGTGGGAACGCTGACTAAACTTAACCTGGTTCCAGGCGGCGCGGTGACCGGCGAAATGACCGTCGATCCCGGCGTGGTTAACCTTATGCGCAGCGGTACCCGTATTGAGTTGCGCAGCCCGAAAATTTCCCTGAGCAATCCGAATATCAGCAGCCTGCTGACAGGCAGCACCTTTGAGCTGGTTCCGGGTGAAGGCGACCCGCAGGATCATTATGTGATACTGCCGAGCGACAAAACGCCGCTGCAACAACCTGACGTTCTGACGCTCAGCCTGACCGCGCCGGAAAGCTATGGCATCGATGCGGGCCAGCCCGTTATCCTGCACGGTATCCGGATAGGACAGGTTCTGGAACGTTCGTTAAGCGCCAAAGGCGTGAGCTTTGCCGTCGCCATTGAACCGCAGTACCGTCATCTGTTACAGGGCGACAGTAAATTTGTGGTGAACAGCCGCATCGACGTAAAACTGGGCATGGACGGCGTTGAGTTCCTCGGCGCCAGCGCCAGCGAATGGGTCAGCGGCGGTGTCCGCGTCATTCCTGGTAGCAAAGGCAAGATGAAATCCAGCTATCCGCTGTATGCCAACCTGGAAAAAGCGGTGGAAAACAGCTTAAGCGATCTCCCGACCACCACCTTAACGCTTACGGCCGCAAGCCTGCCGGATATTCAGGCTGGCTCCGTGGTGCTGTACCGTAAATTCCAGGTTGGTGAAATCATCACCGTTCGCCCAAAAGCCAACAGCTTTGACATTGATGTCCATATCAAACCGGAATATCGCAAACTGTTGACCCCAAGCAGCGTGTTCTGGGCCGAAGGCGGCGCGCGAGTCCAGTTAAACGGCAGCGGCTTAACCGTTCAGGCCTCCCCGCTTTCTCGTGCTTTAAAAGGTGCCATCAGCTTCGATAACCTCAGCGGCGCGGGCGCGGGCTTCAACAAAGGTGATAAACGCGTGCTGTACGCATCGGAAACGGCCGCTCGCGCGGTCGGTAGCCAAATCACGCTGCATACTTTTGACGCCGGTAAACTCTCCGCCGGGATGCCCATTCGCTATCTGGGGATCAATATCGGCCAGCTTGAGTCGCTGAATCTCACCGAATCGCGTAGCGAAGTGGAAGCAAAAGCGGTGCTGTACCCGGAATTTGTGTCGACATTTGCTCGCGGCGGCACACGTTTCTCCGTGGTGACGCCGCAAATTTCGGCAGCGGGGGTCGATCATCTGGATACTATCCTTCAGCCGTATATTAACGTCGAACCAGGCCGTGGCTCACCACGACGCGATTTTGAATTGCAGGAAATATCCATCACCGACTCACGCTATTCGGATGGCCTGAGCATCGTGCTTGAAGTGCCTGAGGCTGGCGCGCTGAGCATTGGCACGCCGGTGTTGTTCCGTGGCGTGGAAGTTGGCACCGTAACGGGGCTTACGCTTGGTAATCTGTCCGACCGAGTAATGATCGGCCTGCGTATCAGCAAACGCTTCCAGCATCTGGTGCGCGACAGCTCGGTCTTCTGGCTGGCTTCAGGTTACAGTCTCGATTTCGGGCTGACCGGCGGCGTGGTGAAAACAGGTACCTTTAACCAGTTCATTCGCGGCGGCATAGCCTTTGCAACCCCTCCAGGCACGCCGCTGGCACCGAAAGCCGAACCGGGTAAACACTTCCTGCTGTTAGAAAGTGAGCCGAAAGAGTGGCGTCAATGGGGCACCGCCCTGCCACGTTAATCTAAGCGCCCCGGTACTCAGCCGGGGCGTTCAGATTTTATCAACGAGCCGAAAAGCGTGGTTTTCGGATAGTCGAGATAAACCAGAATTATAATTTGCTACTTTTATTATTACTGCGTTCCATACCTGTGCGTTTCTCTGCTGTCTGTCATCCCGGGCGTTTATGCTACACTGCGCCCCTTATTTTTCCGTGGAACCTCCCCAGTGACCCAAACTCACTCCGCTTATCTGCCGCAACCTTTTCTTGACGTTATGCGCGACGCGCTGCCCGCAGGGCAATCGCTTGAGAGCTTTATCGAGTACTGCCAGCGCCCGCTGCGCCGCAGTTTGCGCGTTAACACGTTAAAGATTTCGGTCGCCGAATTTCTTGAGCTCGTTGCTCCATACAACTGGCAGCTCACGCCGATTCCTTGGTGTGAAGAAGGATTCTGGATTGAGCGGGAAGACGAGGAAAGCCTGCCGTTGGGCAGCACCGCCGAGCATCTGAGCGGCATGTTTTATATTCAGGAAGCCAGCTCAATGCTGCCCGTTGCGGCACTGTTTGCCGACGGCCGAGAGCCGCAGCGTATCATGGATGTCGCCGCCGCTCCCGGCTCCAAAACCACGCAAATCGCCGCGCGCATGGGTAATCAGGGCGCCATTCTCGCCAACGAATATTCCGCCAGCCGGGTAAAAGTTCTGCATGCCAATATCAGCCGCTGCGGGATCGGTAACGTCGCGCTGACCCATTTTGATGGCCGGGTATTTGGTGCCGCTCTGCCAGAGTGTTTTGACGCCATTCTGCTGGATGCCCCCTGCTCTGGCGAAGGCGTGGTGCGTAAAGATCCTGATGCGTTACGTAACTGGACGCCAGAAAGTACCGCCAGCATTGCCGACACCCAGCGGGAACTCATCGCCAGCGCATTTCATGCCCTGCGTCCCGGCGGCACCCTGATTTATTCCACCTGTACGTTAAACCGCGAAGAGAATCAGCAAATCTGCCAGTGGCTGCTTGATGAATGGCCTGATGCGGTTGAAATCGAACCGCTCCACGATCTCTTCCCTGGGGCGGATAAAGCCATTACGAAAGAAGGTTTCCTGCACGTCTTTCCGCAGATTTACGATTGCGAAGGTTTTTTCGTGGCGCGTCTGCGTAAAACTGCTTCTGTCGAACAATTGCCGCAGCCGGGCTATAAAGTGGGCAAATTCCCTTTTACGCAGCTGCACGGACGGCCTGCTGCGGAAGTTATCACGTCGGCGGCAAAAGTGGGTATTAGCTGGGGCGACGAACTCAGGCTGTGGCAGCGTGACAAAGAGATCTGGTTATTTCCGACAGAAATCGTGCCGCTGATTGGCAAGGTGCGCTTTTCGCGCATCGGCCTGCGCCTCGCAGAGCAGCATAATAAGGGTTACCGCTGGCAGCACGAAGCCGTTATCGCGCTCGTTGCAGGCACCACCCCGCTGGCCTTTGCATTAACGGAGCATGAAGCGCAAGAGTGGTATCGCGGACGTGACGTTTACCCGGAATCTACGCCTGCCGGCGACGATGTGGTGGTAACTTTTCAGGGCCAACCTCTTGGACTAGCTAAGAAAATCGGTTCGCGCCTGAAAAACAGCTATCCACGTGAGCTGGTACGTGATGGCAAACTGTTCTCAGGCGGCAATTAATTCACGTCAAAAATAAGCGCTTTTTATTTGGCACTTTTTGCACAATTGACTAGGCTCAAATTTGGGTGACTTTACTGGTCATACCACATTAAGTGGACCGGAGGAGAGCGAGATGACGAAAACTAACGTACGAATAGGCAACTTCGAAATTGAAGATGCCGAATTACACGGTGAGCAGCAAGGCGAACGAACGTTAAGCATCCCTTGCAAATCTGACCCTGACCTGTGCATGCAGTTGGATGCCTGGGATGACGAAACCAGTATTCCTGCGGTGCTGGATGGCGAACATTCCGTACTCTATCGTCAACATTACGACCAACAGTCCGATGCATGGGTCATGCGCCTTGCCTGATTCAGAATGAACCCGTCGCCGCAGACGGGTTATTTATGCCTTTGATTTCCCCTCTTCTTCTCATATCTCCTACAATTAATTCAAACGGAGCGTTTTTGGGGCGCTAATGTTTGCGTTGGTTTTATTTGTTTGTTATCTGGACGGTGGATGCGACGATATTGTGGTTGACGTGTTTAATACCGAGCAGCAATGTCTGGTGGCTATGGATGAGCAACGGATGCGCCACGGCGGCTGTTATCCGGTAGAGGATTTTATTGATGGCTTCTGGCGGCCAGCGCAGGAGTACAGCGATCTGTAACCGTCACTGCACCTGAACCAGCGTGAGCTTGTTGCCAAATACCGCGCCGGTATCAATGTAATTCTGATTATTGTAGTGAGCGGCTTCTTTTAGCGGCGTATGTCCAAAGTAAAACTGGTCAGCCCCGGTGATGTTCTCGCCCTTCCCCAACATGTTTTGATTCAGCCGTTCGCGGCTCCAGACCAGACGATGTTCGTCCACCGGCTTGTTCCAGGCGTAATGAGAAGAGGGATAATCCGCGTGGGCAATAACAAAGGTTTGATTGTGGATGTGCAATTCAATAATCAGCGGCAGCTCCCGGCAATGCAGCAGCGCGTCGCGCACGTTTTGCCTGCGTTCTCCAGGCAGCCCGCTAAACCAGTCGCCGCCGTTCATCACCCACAGCATTCTGTCACCCAATTCGAGCGCATCAATTGCCATTTCTTCGTGGTTGCCGCGAACAGCTTTAAACCACTGCTTGTCTAATAATGCCAGACAGCCAGGACTGTCCGGCCCGCGGTCAATCACATCCCCCACGGAAATGACTAAATCCAGCCAGGGATCGAAGTGGTGAGCCTTAAGCAGCGCGACCATTTTCGACAGGCAGCCGTGCAGATCGCCCACAATGTAGATATGCCGCCAGTTTTCCCCGTCGATACGCTGATACATAACGCCTCCTCCGACCGATACCCGATTAACAAGTATAGGCCAGAGGCATGTGCGCTATGAATCAGGCTGGCGGAGGAGCATCTGCACCTGTTTGTCATGATAAGTAACATAGTGTCGGAACGCGAAACCAAAGCGTTTAGCAAGGTTAAGCGAGCGCTGGTTATCATCGTCAATAATGCAGCAGACCGGGCCTTTAAAGGTGTTATCGGCCCACTTTAAAATTGCCGCCAGCGCTTCTGCTGCGTAGCCTTTGCCGTGCATAGCCGGAACCAGCGACCAACCGGCTTCCGGGTATTCCAGCGCGGGCGTCAGGTCGCGACGGGCATTTTGAAAGCCAAATGAGCCAATATAACGCCCTGAAGCTTTATCAAATATCGCCCAGTAGCCGTAGCCTAGCGCATGCCAGTGACCGATATAACGAAGTAA
>DALYUA010000170.1:0-6860 GCA_031993245.1 Buttiauxella sp.
CGTAACTTCTGTAACAAGCTGTGGAACGCCAGCCGCTTTGTGCTGATGAACACCGAAGAACAGGACTGCGGCTTCAACGGCGGTGAACTGGTGCTGTCCCTGGCCGATCGCTGGATCCTCGCGGAGTTTAACCGCACCGTGAAAGCGTACCGCGAAGCGCTGGATAGCTATCGCTTTGATATCGCTGCCAACATTCTGTATGAATTCACCTGGAACCAGTTCTGCGACTGGTATCTGGAGCTGACTAAGCCGGTAATGAACAGCGGAACAGAGGCGGAACTGCGCGGCACGCGTAATACGCTGATTAACGTGCTGGAAGGTTTGCTGCGGCTTGCGCACCCAATCATTCCGTTCATCACCGAAACCATCTGGCAGCGTGTGAAAGTGCTCAAAGGCATCAGCGAAGATACCATTATGCTGCAGCCGTTCCCGGCGTATAACAGCGCTCAGGACGATGAGGCCGCGTTTGCGGACACCGAGTGGCTGAAAGATGTGATCACCGCGGTACGTAATATTCGTGCCGAAATGAACATCGCGCCGAGTAAACGTCTGGAAGTGCTGCTGCGCGGCTGTAGCGAAGAAGCCATTCGTCGCGTGACCGGGAATCGCACCTTCCTGGAAAACCTGGCGCGTCTGGAAAGCATCACTATTCTGCCTGCCGATGATAAAGGTCCGGTTTCCGTGACCAAGATTATCGACGGCGCAGAGCTGCTGATCCCGATGGCGGGTCTGGTCGATAAAGAAGCTGAAATTGAACGTCTGGCTAAAGAAGTCGCTAAAATCGAAATTGAGATTGGCAAAATCGAAGGCAAGCTCTCCAACGAAGGCTTTGTGGCACGTGCGCCAGCAGAAGTTGTGGCTAAAGAACGCGAGCGTCTGGTTGGTTTCGCCGATGCAAAAGCGAAGCTGATTGAACAGCAGGCCGTTATTGCTGCGCTGTAACTGAGCCGCTAAATGTAAAAAGCCGGGAGTATTCCCGGCTGAGAAAGTTGACAAAGTTCTTTATTGTTAAAAGTTACTTTGCAGATTGGTTTTAAAAACAAAGAATTATATCTTCTGGTGTACCCCAAACATCCGAAAACCGCGCTTTTCGGGTGTTTGTCAGCAGTCAGAGCCGGGAGCATTCCCGGCTTTTTTATGGGCGTCTGAAAGATCCTCTCTTGCACCCTTTTTAAGGGAGTGCTATTAACTCGCCCTATGTCCTCAAAGAATCATGAGTTAAATGATGAACATTGCTGCTCCGGTTGATCTTGCCCTGCGCAGGATTTCCGCCCATGACAATCCTGCAATCGCCTGCGTGATCCGCGAAGTATCCGCTGAATACGGCTTAACCGCCGATAAAGGCTACACCGTGGCGGACCCTAACCTGGATGAGCTGTATCAGCTCTACAGCAAACCTGGTCACGCTTATTGGGTTGTCGAGCTGGAAGGTAAGGTCGTTGGCGGCGGCGGTGTGGCACCTTTGATCTGTAGCGAACCGGATATCTGCGAACTGCAGAAGATGTATTTCCTGCCGGTGGTACGCGGGAAAGGCCTGGCGAAGCGTCTGGCGCTGCAGGCAATGGATTTTGCCCGCGAGCAGGGTTTTACGCGCTGCTATCTGGAAACAACCGCTTTTCTGACCGAAGCCATTGCCCTGTATGAACGCCTCGGATTTGAGCATATTTCCGAACCGCTCGGCTGCACCGGGCACGTGGACTGCGAAGTCAGGATGCTCAAAGCGCTTTAACATGCTGGCGGATAAGCGCAACGCTATCCGCCTGATACAAACTATTGCGCCTCAACCGACAGACGAATAATTGCAGCAGCTTTCTGCGGCGGCAACAGCATGACGTTTCGCCATAAATCCTGCACCAGATTGCACGCCACGGCTTCTTTGCCCACGGCTTTGTGCGGATCTGCCATCAGCTGAATATCCTGTCCGTATTGTTTAACCAGTTGCTGAACAATCGGCTGGACATCGCGCTGGGCCTGCTCACGCTCTTCGGCAGTCACGGTATGCTTGTCCGGGCCAAAAGCCGAGCGCAGCATTTCTGCATCGACCTCCATACGACGCATAGTGACTTCTCGCGGAATAATACGCACCGCATTAATGCCGCCCTTCACCGCCGGGAACAGGAAACGGAAGCATTCGTCATCGCTGGCTTTTTGCACCATCGCGGTTTGCTGCATATTGATTTGCATATAGGCCACGACGTTTGCATCGGCAGCGTTCTGCAATTGCTTCATCTGGAACTCAAGGATCTGCGGCTGAATAGCATCGATGATCTCCTGCTCCATTTTTCCTTCTTTATGCATTGTCAGCGCCTGCTGGCGAACCGACTCAAATAGCGCGGGCTGATGTTCTTTCATCACCTGATAAACCGGCATCTTATTGAAAGCTTCATCAATCTGACTCGCTTGCGTCTGCATCCTGGTCTTGCTGTCACGCGGGATGAGATACTTCACATCAATAATATTCCACGCCACGATGGCAACGGCCGCGATAACCAATGCGGCCACTTTGCCGATCCAGCCTTTTCTACGGGCAACGCCCACCACGGCGGCAATCACCGCGCCGATATAGCCTGCAAGAATTACATGAGTCCAGTTCATTAATTATCCTTTTTAAAGAAAGCCCGGCACGCCGCTGTGAAAACGGAGTTCTTCATCGGGGCTTGAGATTAACGCCGCCTCTACTTCACCAAAAAAGCGCACCCGGTCGCTAATATCCTCACCTGCGATAAGCTCCGCCAGCGCTAAGTAGTCCTGATAGTGGCGCGCCTCAGAGCGCAGCAGCGACAAATAAAACTTCTGCAATTCACAATCCAGATGCGGCGCTAAAGCAGCAAACCGCTCGCATGAGCGGGCCTCGATATAGGCGCCGCAGATAAGCTTGTCGACGAGCATCACCGGCTCATGGGTCCGCACTTCGCTCAGCAGGCCTTTGGCATAGCGGCTGGCGGTCATTTTCACATAGGAGATGTTACGGGCAATCATTAGCTCGCGCACCTGCCAGAAATGATGCAGCTCTTCTTTGATAAGTAAAACCATACTGTCGATAAGCGCCTGTCCCCAAACCGTGCGCGTTTTTGGCATCACGCTTTTGCTCAGGCCTTTATGCAGCGCGATAAAGTCCGGTTCTGTACCCTCACGGAAAGTAAAATCTTCATAGGGTCTTAGCCAATCCAGCAACGCCTGGGCACTGGACTTATCGGCGACATATTTGCGGATCAGCAGCATGGCCGTTTGCGCAGCTTTGAGTTCGCAAACCATATGGTCGGTGAGCAACAAAGGCAGATATTCCGGCGCACGGGCTTTGACAATCCACGCCTCGGGCGTCGGGCAGTGCAGAAAATTCAGGACCGGGGAAAGCAGTTCGGGGTAGTTCATGATTGAATATTCGTGGCTGGCAGGAATGCAGCGGCGGGGAGCCGCTGCACGGGAGGGATCAGTGACGCACGCCGTCGTCGTCTTCGTCCACGTAATCTTCTTCTTCGCCTTCCTCGCCTTCTTCACCGTTCGGATCTTCGTAGTAGGTGCCCCAGCCGTCATATTCCACGCCAAATTTCTCGGCGAGGTTCAGCAACTGTTCAACCTGCTCGTCCAGCAGTTCAGCTTTCAGGGCGCATTCGCTCAGCACGTCGCAGCAGATGACGGTATCGCCCTCTTCCACTTCGAGCTCTTCCGGGTCGGTGACTTCATAACCCATTTTGAAGGCTTCAACCGCAGCTTTTTCCAGGGTTTCGAAGTCGTCTGCAGAAAGGTGATGTTCGATGGTGTACAGCGCATCCGGATCGCTGCCATCTTCCAGTAATTCTTCAATAATCAAACGCGTTTCTTCGCGTTGCTCTTCCAGCAGTTCTGGATTTGCCATGGCCCTTTCCTCAATGTGTCGGCAGATACTTCTATTTTCACACACGCATCGGTTTGCCTCCACCTTTCCCGTGAAAGATTTGCGGCCCGGGGGTTGCAAATGAATATTCATACATATAAATTGAATTTTAATTCAATAAGTGGCATGAGCCATGTGAGGAAAAGATGAGTAACCTTTACCAAAAGCACTTTCTTAAATTGCTGGATTTTACCCCTGCACAGCTTCACGAATTATTAACTCTTTCCGCAAAGCTCAAGGCCGACAAGAAAAAAGGCATAGAAACTCAGAAGCTTACTGGAAAAAATATCGCGCTCATCTTCGAAAAAGACTCAACCCGCACACGATGCTCTTTCGAAGTTGCCGCTTATGACCAGGGCGCTCGCGTCACGTATCTCGGCCCAAGCGGTAGCCAGATTGGGCATAAAGAATCAATTAAAGATACCGCCCGCGTGCTGGGCAGAATGTACGACGGCATTCAGTATCGCGGTTACGGCCAGGAAATCGTCGAAACCCTGGCTGAATTTGCCGGCGTACCGGTATGGAATGGCCTCACAAATGAATTCCATCCCACGCAACTGTTAGCCGATTTACTGACTATGCAGGAACATCTGCCCGGCAAAGCATTAAATGAGATGACGCTGGTCTACACCGGCGATGCCCGTAACAATATGGGTAACTCCATGCTGGAAGCCGCCGCGCTGGCCGGGCTGGATTTGCGCCTTGTCGCGCCAAAAGCCTGCTGGCCGGATGAAAAGCTGGTAGCCGAATGCCAGTCGCTGGCCGAACAAACCGGCGGCAAAATTACCCTTACCGAAGATGTTGCTGCCGGCGTGCAAGGCGCGGACTTCATTTACACCGACGTGTGGGTATCGATGGGCGAAGCCAAAGAGAAGTGGGCTGAACGCATTAAGCTGCTGCGTCCTTATCAGGTAAACAGCGCCATGCTTAAGCTTACAGGCAATCCGCAGGTCAAATTCCTGCACTGCCTGCCGGCTTTCCACGACGACCAGACGACGCTCGGTAAACAGATGGCGGAACAGTATGATTTGCAGGGCGGGATGGAAGTCACGGATGAGGTGTTTGAATCGGCGAGCAGCGTGGTCTTCGATCAGGCGGAAAACCGCATGCATACCATTAAAGCGGTAATGGTAGCAACGCTGGCTCAGGATTAACCTTCTGGCCTTCCCGTCCCAGGAAGGCCAGAAGCGTTACGCCATTAGCAGCTTCACCACAACTTTTCGTACCCCGGCAGGCTCGCCCACCGCACACAGCGGCTTATGCACCTCGCCCGGGTAGAACACTACAAAGTCCCCTTCGCTTAATACTACTGTTTTTTCCTGCTCGCCTTGCGGCAGGAATGCGATGTCCTTATCTGCCAGCCAGTCGGTATCGGGTTTACCCGCAGGCAGGCAGCTGAACGTCATGCCTTCCTGTCCACGCACCACGATTTGTATATCCAGGTAGCGCCGGTGGAACTCGGCCTTACGTTCGCCGATGGGCTGCGTGGTGTCTTCCGAGACCAGCATAAACAGCCGGTTACCGTCGATATCATGCTTGCCGACCGGCGTTTGCGCAGTGATGTGCTGTTTAACGTGTTCAATCGCCTGGCGAAGCTCTTCAGGCAGCCAGCTTTGCAAAGAATGGATGTTGCCAATAATCATGGTGTCAGCCCTGTTTTGAAACGATGTTTTATAAATCCATTTATACGAGACTTCACTTTTCATCGCCACGGCTTTTTCACCAAAACCTGTTCTGACGCATGTTTATCGCTAAAGAGGTTACCACCTCGCCCAATCGCATAATTGTGTGAATTTACCGCTTGAAGTGTGCATACACGCGCGTATAATGCGCCACAATTTGCCGGGAGGAAGCATGGTTCAGCGTGTTGAAACAATTGCCGCACTTCGTCGTCTGAAAGACGACGCGACCTCGTTTTTTTCCGTTGCTTCAAACAATTCCAAAGGCCCCTCGTTGAGGGGCTTTTTTTTTGCCTGACGCCCGAGAACAGGAGATAAACATGGCTAACCCGCTGTATCAAAAACATATCATTTCCATAAACGATCTCAGCCGTGAAGAGCTTGAACTGGTACTGTCCACCGCGGCAAAGCTGAAAGCGAACCCGCAGCCAGAACTGCTGAAGCACAAAGTTATCGCCAGCTGTTTCTTTGAGGCCTCTACGCGCACCCGCCTCTCGTTCGAAACGTCCATTCACCGCCTGGGCGCCTCCGTGGTGGGCTTCTCCGACAGCAGTAATACCTCGCTGGGTAAAAAAGGCGAAACGCTGGCGGATACCATCTCCGTTATCAGCACCTACGTCGATGCCATTGTGATGCGCCATCCGCAGGAAGGCGCTGCGCGTCTGGCAACTGAATTTTCCGGCAGCGTGCCGATTCTGAACGCGGGCGACGGCGCGAACCAGCATCCGACCCAAACGCTGCTCGACCTGTTCACTATTCAGGAAACTCAGGGGCGGCTGGAAAATCTGCATATCGCGATGGTTGGCGATCTGAAGTACGGCCGCACCGTGCACTCTCTGGCGCAGGCGCTGGCGAAATTCAGCGGCAACCGCTTCTACTTTATCGCGCCGAATGCATTAGCCATGCCGAAGTACATTCTCGATATGCTGGATGAGAAAGGCATTGCGTGGAGCTGCCACGAAGCCATCGACGAGGTGGTGAGCGAACTGGATGTTCTGTACATGACCCGCGTGCAGAAAGAGCGCCTCGACCCGTCTGAATATGCCAACGTGAAGGCCCAGTTTGTGCTGCGTGCGGCAGACCTGGCGAACGCCCGCGAAAATATGAAAGTCCTGCACCCGCTGCCACGCGTGGATGAAATCACCACCGACGTGGATAAAACGCCTCACGCCTGGTACTTCCAGCAGGCAGGCAACGGCATTTTTGCTCGCCAGGCGCTGCTGGCGCTGGTATTGAATCGCGAACTGGCTTAAGTGAGAGGAAAAAGAGATGACGCACGATAACAAATTACAGGTTGAAGCCATTAA
>DALYUA010000171.1:0-6830 GCA_031993245.1 Buttiauxella sp.
TGGATAGCGGCTTGCGCTTATCCACCCTACAATTTGGTACGTAGGGCGGGTAAGCAAAGTGTCACCCGCCGGACATTGCTCAGAAGATTTTGGAGAATTTATCGATATTGCTGGCATCATAAACAAACGGCTCGGCCATCGCGCCGCTGCCGTCGGCATCCAGTTTTACTTTGCCTAATTTGCCCATGCTGGCTTCGGTTTTGGTGGCGCTGCCTTTGACTAAGTCATCCGCCAGGTAAGTGGCCGCATAACCCAGATCGATAGGGTTCCAGATGGCGAAGCTTTTCGACGCGCCGGATTTGATAGCGCCCGCCATTTCAGACGGCAGGCCCAGACCGGTTACGTAAACCTTGCCGATTTTGCCCTGATCTTTCACCGCCTGAGCGGCGGCAACGATGCCGACGGAGGAGGGAGACACGATAACTTTCAGATCGGGATACGATTTCAGCAGGCCCACGGTTTCGCGGTAGCTTTTATCGGAGAGATCGTCGCCGTAAGCCACGGTCACCAGATTGACGGAAGGGTACTTCGGCAGCACCTTTTTCATCTCCGCAATCCAGGTGTTCTGGTTGGTGGAGGTAGGTGTTGCGCTCAGAATAGCGACATCGCCTTTCTCAACGTTCATAGCTTTGAGCGCGTCGGCGGCGAGCTTAACGTTGGTTTCGCCAATCAGCGCGTTATTGGACGGGTTGAGGTGAATCTGACGGCCCTCTTTGGCGACGCCGGAATCCCAGGAGACGACTTTAATGCCGCGCTGCATGGCTTTTTTAAGTACCGGCACTACGGCGTCCGGGTCGTTGGCGGAAATAGCGATGGCGTCCACGCCCTGAGCGATCAGTCCATTCAGCACTTCAATTTGTGCTTCTGCGGTAGTGGTGGTTGGGCCGGTATAGATAACTTTTACATCACCCAGCTCTTTGGCGGCCTCCTGAGCCCCCACGTTCGCTGCTTCAAAGAAACCATTGCCGAGCGATTTTGCCACCAGGGCAATTTTCACTTCGGCAAGGGCGGAACCGGACAACGCCAGTGCGGCAACGGTGAGTGTACAACCTAATATTGCTTTAATTTTCATTGCTTGTACTCCACATGTAGGGTCAGTTTGCAGGTTTTTATTGTTTTCACAGGGCGGTGGTTCACCCTGTGTTTACGGCTTACAGCTCTAAAGCACTGGCTAATGGCGTCACGCCAAATCGCTTGCCAAGCGCGATAAGTTCGTCACGGCTGATGGTCTGTTTCATGCCGCCCATCGAGATGACTTTCACTAACACTTCAGCAGATTTCTCGGCGGTATCGATAAGGCCAAAGGCTTCGTCGAGCGTCGGGCCGCTGCCGAATACGCCGTGGAACGGCCACAGCACAAGCGAGTGTTTCTGCATCTCACCTGCGGTCGCTGTACCAATTTCATCGGTGCCCGGCACCATCCACGGCAGGATGCCTACCCCATCCGGGAACACTACCAGACACTCGGTGCTGCCTTCCCACAGTTTGCGGGTGATGATGTCGGTATCGTTTTCCAGCACGTAAGTCAGGGCAATCAGGTTGGTGGCGTGGCAATGCATAATTACGCGATCGCGGCCATCGGTCACTTTCATGCGCACGCAATGTGACTGAAAGTGCGATGCGAGCTCAGACGTTGGCACCGCTTCGTTTTCAAGCCCCCACAAAATGTGGTATCCCGTACCGGAGCTGTCCACTTTTACCACGCCAATATTTGCGGCCGGATCGAGTTGAACGTTGCGGAAGAACTTGCCGGAACCGGTGACGATAAACGCCGTATTGGCGAGATCCGGCATCTGCTGGCTCAACGCGATATAGCGCGGCTCGGCGTGAAAATCGGCCTGGAAAGGCGTGATATCGGCTTCGTTCAGCCGCATCGTAATATTGCCGCCGTTGCGCTCGTCCCAGCCTTTCAGCCAGGCATCGCTGGTCGCTTTGATCATGCCTTCGACAAACCAGGCGTTAAGGATGTTCTGCATAGTTTTGTGGTTCCTTAAGTGTTCCGGCGGGTGGCGCGAAGCTTGCCCGCCCTGGGATTCGATACCGGTAGGGTGGATAAGCGCAGCGCCATCCACCGATAAATTCGCTACCCGCGCTGGCTTAAAACGTCCTTCTCGTAGCCGCGCACGTTATCCAGCCACTGCGCATCGGCCGGAACATCGTGGCGCTGGCAGTACATTTCCCAGACGGCCTGCCACGGCAGGCATTTCTGCTCTTCGAGAAGTGCCAGACGTGCGGTGTAGTCGCCTTCGTTTTCGAGCTGGCGCAAGGTTTCGGTTGGCTCCAGCAGAGCGCGCAGCAGGGCTTTTTTCATGTTGCGCGTGCCGATAACCCATGCCGCGATGCGGTTAATGGACGCATCAAAGAAGTCGAGGCCGATATGTACGCGGTCAAACAGGTCGTGGCGGATGATTTCGCTGGCAATCGCCTGGGTTTCATCGTCCAGCAGCACCACGTGATCGCTGTCCCAGCGTACCGGGCGGCTGACGTGCAGCAGCAGGCGCGGCACATAGAGCATGGCGCTGGAGATTTTGTCGGAGATAACTTCGGTCGGGTGGAAATGACCGGCGTCAAGGCACAGCGCGGTCTGGCGGCTGGTGGCGTAACCAAAATAGAACTCGTTAGAACCCACCGTGTAGCTTTCCGCACCAATGCCGAACAGCTTACTTTCTACCGCGTCGATGTGGTGCGCCGGGTTTAGCTTCTCGCTCATCACCTCGTCGAGCGCGGCCAGCAGACGCTGGCGCGGGGCCAGGCGGTCAACGGTGACATCTTTCATGCCATCCGGGATCCAGATGTTCATCACCGACGGCGTACCGAGCTGCTCGCCAAAGTACGCGGAGACTTTGCGGCTGGCCTTAACGTGGTCAATCCAGAACTGGCGGGTTTTATCGTCCGCGTGGGAGAGGGTAAAACCGTCTTCGCTTAACGGATGCGAGAAGCAGGATGGATTGAAGTCCAGGCCCAGCCTGTTTGCTTTTGCCCATTCGACCCAGTTTGTGAAGTGTTCCGGTTTGATTGTATCGCGGGAAACGGGGGTCTCGGATTCAAGGTAAATGGCGTGCAGATTCAGCCGCTTTGGTCCGGGGATCAGGCTTAACGCCTGCTCCAGATCGGCGCGAAGCTCGGTAGCATTGCGCGCTTTGCCCGGATAGTTACCGGTAGCCTGGATCCCACCGCTTAGAGTACCTTCCGGATTTTCAAACCCGGCGACGTCATCGCCCTGCCAGCAATGCATGGAAACCGGCAGGCGGTCCAACTGGCTCAGCGCGGCTTCGGCATCTACGCCCACGGCGGCAAAGCGCTGCTTAGCCAGTTCCCAGGCTTGATCGATAGAGGTGGTCATGCGCAAAACTCCTTACAGGTTTGACGGTTATGCGGAAACTGCGCCATAAAACGCGCAATTTCACTGTCTGTTTGTGGGGTAAAAGAGGTGAGCTGGTAGCTGTCGGCGACGATTTTGCGGAATGCATCGACATCGGTGATTTCGTCCAGCGCCATCAACTGGCAGCCGATATTGCCGAGCGTGGACGCTTCCACCGGCCCGGCCAGCACCGGCACGCCGCAGGCATCGGCGCAAAGCTGGTTTAACAGGTCGTTCTGGCTGCCGCCGCCTACGATATGCAGGCAGCTAACCGGGCGACCGCGTAACCCGGCCAGCTCCTGAAGCGTCTGCGCGTACAGCAGCGCCAGGCTGTCGAAATTAGAACGCGCCAGCTCGCTGTCCGTCAGCGGAACAGGCTGGTTCGTTTCCCGGCAGGCAGCCTGAATTTCGCGGCTCATGCTTTCCGGGTTAATGAAACGCTCATCGTTGGGGTTTATCACAAATTTGCAGGCGGGGATCTGCCGCGTGCGGGCGATTAAATCCGCCAGATCGGTAATCGCCAGCTCTTTGGTTACGCGCTGCAGCAGCCACAGCCCCATGATATTTTTTAGCACCCGGTAGCGGCCTTCCGCTCCGCCTTCGTTGGTGATGTTGGCGGCCAGCGCTTTGTCTGTCGCATAAGGCGTTTTGCTTTCAATGCCCATCAAAGACCAGGTGCCGGACGAAAGGTAAGCGGCATCTTTGTCCTGCAGCGGCGCGCCTAATACCGCGCTTGCGGTGTCGTGGGTCGCGACGGAAACGACCGGGATTTTGTTACCTTCACGGCAAATCCACTCACCGATAACGTTGCCCGGGTGCGTCGGCGTGCCAAACCATTTACGCGGCACGCCAGCCCAGTTGAGTAGCGTTTCATCCCAGCTATCGCTGTTGATATTGATGAGTTGCGTAGTGGTGGCGTTGGTATATTCCCAGTTCAGCACGCCGGTTAAGCGGTAGCAGAAGTAGTCCGGGATCAGCAGCGCATGCTCGACTTTATCGAGCAGCTCTGGCTGCTGTTCGCTCAGGGCGCGCAGCTGGTAAAGCGTATTGAAAGGCAGGAACTGAATGCCGGTACGGCGATAAATTTCTTCACGGCCTAACTCATTGAGCGCAGTTTCCATTACGCCATCGGTGCGATTGTCACGATACGAAACCGGCAGGCCGACGCGGTTGCCGTCGCGGTCAATCAGCACAAAATCCACGCCCCAGGTATCGATACCGATGCTGTCGATAGCGATGCCTTCATCGCAGGCTTTTTGCAGGCCGGTACGGATCTCGTGCTCCAGCTCGTCCAGATCCCAGGTAATGGTGCCATCCACATTCTGTAGACTGTTGACGAAACGGTAGATTTCGCGCAGGCAAATACTGCGGGTATCACGTTCAAAGCGCGCTAGCATGACACGGCCACTTGAAGCGCCCAGGTCAACCGCAACACTATAGCGAAGAGTCATTGTCAGGGTCCTTGCGAAATAATTGACCCCACTTTAGAAAGTAACGCCCGCGTTCACCTTCTTGTTACTGACAATGCTTATCCCGCGCTGGCAAAGAAGCAAAGGTGGGCGTGAGTGATATCACAAATTCACTTTTGCACCCGTCATCTGTGGCCTGTGATGCTTCCCGCATTTCCGGATAATTTCCTTGGTTTCTTAAAAAACGGACGCTTTTTAACGGATTTCGTGTCGAAAGTTTAAGGTGCGGGTGAGAATCGTTATCTACTATCAGGCAACTGTTCATAAGGGTGGTGGGTGCGAGAATGACAATATTGCATGGCTTTGATTTCTTCCCGTCAGGAAAAGCGTCGGTGGCGATTGAGCCCCGATTGCCGCAGGCGGCGTTTCCAGAACATCACCACGATTTTTATGAAATAGTGATTGTGGAACACGGCACCGGCACGCACGTTTTTAACGGCCAGCCTTACACGCTGAGCGGTGGTTCGGTGTGTTTCGTGCGCGATCATGACCGCCATCTGTATGAGCACACAGAAAACCTCTGTCTGACCAATATCCTGTACCGTGCGCCGGATGCATTTTGCTTCCTTTCAGGACTGGATAAGCTGCTGCCACAGGAGCAGGACGGCAATTATCCGTCGCACTGGCGGGTGAACCAGCCGGTATTGCAGGAGGTGCGCGGGCTGATAGGACAGTTTGAAAAAGTTGGTGAGAGCATGGATACCCACGCCGTTGCTAACCGTGAGATTCTGTTTATGCAGCTGCTGGTGCTGCTGCGTAAAGGCAGCATGATGGAAGGGGCGACGCATGCGGAAGGCCGGCTGAATCAGCTGGTGGCCTGGCTTGAAGACCATTTCGCCGAGGAGATTTGCTGGGATCGGCTGGCCGCTCAGTTCACGCTTTCCCTGCGCACGCTGCATCGTCAGTTAAAACAACAAACCGGCTTAACGCCGCAGCGCTATCTCAATCGTTTACGCTTGATGAAAGCCCGTCATTTGCTGCGTCACGGCGAAGAAAGCGTTACGGAAATCGCTTTTCAGTGCGGATTCGGCGACAGTAACCACTTCTCAACGCTGTTTAAACGCGAGTTTTCCTGGTCGCCACGCGAAATTCGCCAGGGGCGGGACACGAATCTTCAGTAATCGAGAAGAAAATCACCGTTTTTTGCGCCCAAAAAGCCAATACTTTCTGGCTGTTCTGGTAAAGAGGCACATGCGGTGGGCAGTTATCTGGTTTTAAAAAAGGCGGATTTTTTTGCTTCTACCTCCCAGCCCGTGGCGGTGGCGGACCGCTATCCGCAAAATGTCTTTGCTGAACACTCTCATGATTTCTGCGAACTGGTGCTGGTCTGGCGCGGCAATGGGCTGCACGTGCTTAACGGCCGGTCCTGGCGCATCACCTGCGGCGATCTGTTTTATATCCGTGCTGAAGACCGTCATAGTTATGAGTCGGTTAACGATCTCGTCCTGCATAACATTATCTACTGTCCGGAAAGGCTGAAGCTCAACGTCGACTGGGACGATTTGCTGCACCGGCAAACGATCGCAGGCAACGATCCGCGCTGGCGGCTCAGCAGCTACGGTATGGCGCAGGCGCGGCAGATCATTGGCCAACTGGAACATGAAAGCCCGAAGCAGGACGCGCTCTCGCTTTGCCTGACGGAAAGCCTATTTCTGCAGCTTTGTATTTTGCTGCGTCGCCATCGTTATCAGCCGCGGGATGCCGCTGGGCCAGACAGCGGTGAAACGCTGGATTTGTTGATGGCAGCCCTTGGTTCAAGCCTGGAAACCCCGTTTGAACTTCAGCAGTTTTGTCAGCAGCATCAGGTCGCGGATCGACATTTGCGCCAGCTTTTCCGCCAGCAAACCGGGATGACCATCAGCCAGTATTTGCGTCAGTTACGTATCTGCCAGGCGCAGGATTTGCTGCGTCATAGTGAGATGCTGATTAGTGAGATCGCCACGCGCTGCGGCTTTGAGGACAGTAACTACTTTTCGGTGGTGTTTAACCGTGAAGTGGGG
>DALYUA010000172.1:0-6809 GCA_031993245.1 Buttiauxella sp.
AGGATGGATTAACAACACATATGTTAATTAATATATGACAGGTTTTAAAGCGCGGACTTCTGAACGGGGGAGTTTTCATGGGATAAAGGCATGGCAGGAGTTTGATGATGAAGGGCGCATGAAACCATCTGCCTGGTACGATCGAATTGTGGATGTCAGAAGATAACGTTAATCCTGAAAGGGCACACGGGCTATCTCAGCACCACGATACTGAAAGGCTGGATAGCCGCGTTTTAATCTTCATAACATGGCGAAAATGGCCACCCACCTGAAGGGATCAGATGACAGCGACACCGCCCGTTACCGCAATGTTTGCGCCGGAAATATAGCTTGCTTCATCGCAGGCCAGCATTACGTAAGCGGCCGCTAGTTCAGCAGGCTGACCCGGACGTTGCATGGGGACTGCACTGCCAAAGTTTTCTACCTGGTCTGCAGCCATAGTCGAGGGTATCAACGGTGTCCAGATTGGGCCAGGCGCGACGCAATTTGAACGGATGCCTTTCTCAGCGAGCAGTGCGGCGAGGCTACCGGAGAAGTTAATGATGGCCGCCTTGGTGGCAGAATAGGCGATAAGTTTTGGTTTAGGGCTGTCGGCATTTACCGAGGCTGTATTGATTATTGAGCCCCCGGAAGGCATATGGGGAACCGCTGCTTTACAGATACGGAACATGGCATAAAGGTTTGTTTTCATTGTCCGATCAAACTCTTCATCGCCGATCTCATCCAGTGAATTACGTGTCATCTGGTAGGCTGCGTTATTCACAACAATATTGATTTCACCAAAAGCCTCAACGGCGCGTTGCACGATTGCGTTACAGTGCGCCGCCTCAGTGATATCACCGGGAACCAGTACCGCTTTACGTCCGGCATCTTCAATCAGACGCGCCGTTTCTTTCGCATCTTCATGTTCATCCAAATAAGAGATGAGGACATCTGCGCCTTCCCGTGCAAACGCGATAGCAACCGCCCGCCCGATGCCGGAATCCCCACCGGTGATGAGCGCTTTTTTACCGGTCAGACGTCCTGAACCTTTATAGCTCTCTTCGCCATGATCGGGCAGAGGCTGCATGTCGCTGGTCTTGCCGGGCCATTGTTGCTGCTGGGAGGGGATTGGGGGTTGCGGGCGAGATGGATTCGACATGGAGGCTCCTGTTAAGGGATCAAAATTATTTATCACTCAAGCGCCAGTTACAAATAGTCAGGCACAATTAGATATAATGAGGATAAACAGAGGCTTAATATCAAATTTATTCCTCATCAGGCCTTAAGTGTAGTACATAATCACGGGGCTATATCGATTCGACTGCGGTGTCTGTCGGCACCAAAACTTTCTTACAAGGCAGAAAAACGCTGACTATGCTGAAAGGGAATGAATAAACAGATCGGGAGGTATAATGTCAGCGAATAATCAGGATTTGATGCCCTATAAGCTTTTTTATATTCAGGATCGCTTGCTGGTACAAAATATTGATGGCCACGTCGTGGATATCGGAGGTGCCACCCGGCAAGCGGGCCGCTTTCACTGGCAGCTTGATGGTAACGATGAGCAGGGCGATGGGAGTGATTCCGTTGACGCTATGCTGCGTGACGTAGAGCAGCATCTGAGCTTCCTGTTTCTCGACGGGCAATTTACCAGCCTGGAGGATCTCAGTGAGCGTTATGCCGATAAACTGGAGAGCGCGCCTTCACGTCAGATTGCATTGCACGAACTGAGTGAGCGCGATGAAAAGGACGTTCGCTAAGCCCTGAGGTTCGCTTTCTGCTTTTTAGACACAGGATGTGATAGCGTCGGCCAGACACAAAATAATTTGCTGCTGGCCAGCGTAGACCAGGCAACTCCAGTTTTTTCTCTGACATAGGTTAACTTCGTCCAAAGTGAAAAACTTCGCTGCGTGAGCCATCATCAGAATCTCTTCATGATGATGAACCTGAACCCGAACCTTAACTTAAGGCATTACAATTGAGCTATCATTGCTTTGGTGCGCATAATGTATATTATGTTAAATGCGCTGTGAATGTTGATTACTTCACATAACGCATCCACACATTGATAAATCAAAACGTTGGAATTTCTGACTTCCCTCTCGTTTCTCGTGTCAGGTACAGTTTTGTCGTCCGTATTCGCTGGTGTGTCTGCTTACTATTATTGCGGTCAGTCAATTATCTCAGATGGCTTTTCATTTTCGAGTGACCAATAGCCACCGCTGCCATGATAGGTTTCAGTGCCAAGAACGAACTGAGTTCGGCAATAGTTACATGCAAAATGATAATTAACTATATCGCCCCACACCATCTTCTCAGCACACTCGTGGAAGCTATATTGATTCCAGCCATCCGTCGTTTCAATTTCGGACAGCGTTCCTTCTTCGAGTGCGTTTCTGGCAATACGAATTGCTTTTCTTAGTTTATCTGGTGCCCGGATAACGTATTTCACGCATAGTTCCTGACAATGCTCGCAGCTCATTTAGTGGTACCTCGTGTTGTTGCTCATGGATGTGCCAGGCCCATCGCCTACAGGTTGATTACCATTCACCATGCGGGCAAAGCTTTCCTTACCACCCGCGTTTAGTTTAACCATAAACAGCGCGTTTTTATCATTGCCCCGCCCTGTCCCTCTCTGTTGCCCCTTCCCGCTTAATTATCCCAAAAATGTGAATCAGCTTCCGAATTGGCATTTCACCTGAGAAAGAGAGTTGAACAATTGCTGAACGCCTGTACCTTTACCTTTGAGTTACATAAAAAGAACATATATTCCACAATTATGAAACAACAGGAAAGGTATATGTCTCGATTCTTACGCTATTCTCTTGCCGCTTTACTCACGTTTGGCTGCGTGAACATCGCTGTTCAGGCAGCTCCCCACAAAGGCGGGGTTATTGATGTTGCCATGATTGGCGAACCGCCGACCCTTGATCCTATGGTTTCTACCGCCGACCTGGTCGGCACGGTTACGCAACATATTTTTGAAACGCTGTATACGTTTGATGCGAAATGGCAGGTTGTGCCATTACTTGCCGCTGGAATGCCGACAATTTCCGATGAGGGTAAAACCTATCTGATCCCGCTGCGGAAAAACGTAACCTTCCATAACGGGCAGCCGATGACGGCAAAAGACGTGCTGTCCTCGCTGCAACGGTGGGAGAAAATCGCCAGCCGTGGTCGTCAGACCGCCAGTAAGATTGTCGATATCTCCGCGCCGGACGAGAACAGCATAAAAATCGTTCTTAACCAGCCTTATGCTCCGCTGCTCGCCCTGCTGGCCCTGAATAACTCAGCGGCTGTCATTATGCCCCAGGCGCAAACGCAGCAATCCCCGCTGACGGAGTTTATCGGTACCGGTCCGTATAAACTGAAAACGCACCAGGCCGATCGCTATATTCAGCTCACACGTTTTGATGGCTACCACAGCGCTGAGGGTGAAACGGATGGCTATGGTGGCGCGCGTAAACAGTACCTGGACGAGATCCGTTTTGTCCCGGTTCCCGACCCGAATACGCGTGTAGAAGGTGCGGTTTCCGGCCAGTTTGCCTATGTGGATTCCCTTCCCGTTGAGTCTTTTAACAAAATCCAGAGCGGGAAAGATAAACCGGTATTGCTCAAGCCCTTCGGCTGGCCGGTGATGGTGATGAATACCAAACAAGGCCTGGCCGCTAATCTCGCCATCCGCCAGGCTATTCAGGCCGCGCTGGCGCCGCAGGATATGATGACCGCCGCCTTTGGTTCCCCGGAGTTCTTTACGCTTGATGGCGCAATGTACCCTAAAGGAAACGTCTGGCATACCGAAGCCGGCACCGGGCCTTATAAGCCGATGGGCGATACCGCGAAAGCCCAGGCGCTGCTGAAAAAGGCCAACTATCAGGGACAACCGCTGCGCATTCTGACCAGCCGCCAGTATGAATTCCATTACAAGCTGGCGCAGGTAGCACAGGCCTTAAGGTCAAACTCGATGTGCAGGAATGGGCATCGCTGACGCAAAATCGCGTTAATCCTGCACGCTGGGATATTTATATCAGCCACAGCCCTTTCCTGCCTGAACCTTCGTTAACCGGTGTCATGTCCGACAGCTCGCCGGGCTGGTGGAATACCGAGAAAAAACATGCGGCGCTGGATGCCTTTAACCGTGAAACCGACGCGAAAAAGCGTGTGGCATTGTGGGCTAACGTGCAGAAAGCAATCTACGAAGATATCCCTTTGTTTAAAGTCGGTAACTTCAACGCGCTTGTCGCGCAGTCACCCTCTCTTAAAGGGCTGGCGCCGTCGCCATGGCCCTATTTTTGGAATGCTTATCTCACCCAATAATCACGGGGTTTAACATGCTACGTTCCACATTGCATCGTCTGTCCGGCATGGTCGTGGTCATGGCGCTGGTGATAACGCTGGTATTTATGATTGTACATATAACGCCAGGGGATCCGGCAGCCGTGATGCTGGGGCCGGACGCCACCGCCGATGATATCGCCGCACTGCGTGACCAGTTGGGGCTAAACGCCCCGCTGTGGCAGCAGTTTATTCACTATATCGGAGGCGTTTTGCAGGGCGATCTTGGTCGCTCCATTTTTCTTAATATTCCGGTCACTGAGGCGCTCTGGCAGCGGGCGGAACCGACGTTATTCCTTACGTTAATGTCGCTGATGGTTGCCACGCTGATTGCGCTGCCGGTAGGGATTTTATCGGCCTACTATCGCGGTTCGGTGTTCGATCAGATAGCGACGACCGTTGCCATGCTTTCCGCCAGTATTCCTTCTTTCTGGCTGGGCCTGCTGTTTATCCAGTTTTTCTCCGTCAAGCTCGGCTGGTTTGATACCTCCGGCTACGGTGGTCCGGGCGCATCTTTTAGCGAACGAATGCAACACCTGGTGTTACCCGCACTCTCACTCGGTGCCGTCTGCTCAGCGCTGATCATGCGTTTCACCCGTGCCAGTATGCTGGATGTGCTCAATGACGATTACGTGCGTACCGCGCGTTCAAAAGGCATGTCGGAATACCGCGTGGTGGTACGTCACGCTTTTAAAAATGCGCTGATCCCGGTGCTAACGGTGATTGGGCTTACCGCGGCCTTACTGATTTCGGGCGCGATTGTGACTGAAACGGTGTTTGGTATCCCCGGCGTTGGCAGCCTGACGGTGTCCGCGGTGCTGCGACGTGATTATCCGGTAATTCAGGGGACGCTGCTGGTTGTCTCCGGCCTGTATGTATTGATGAATTTCGCCATCGATATGCTGTATCTGCTGGTTGATCCGAGGGTTCGTTACTGATGTCTATGACGCTGACTGTTGCAAATAATCGCCCACGCCAGGAGCGGCTTTTCTGGCAGCTAATGTCGCGGCCAACTACCGCGATGGCGGCCATCTTATTACTGGCGATCGTGATAAGTGCCGTGGCGGCACCCTTAATTGCCCCCTTTTCGCCAACACAACTGTCTATCATGCAGCGGCTGAAAGCCCCCGATATGCTGCATTTTTTCGGTACCGATGAGCTGGGGCGCGATCTGCTTTCTCGTTTGCTGTATGCCGGGCAAACCTCACTTTCCGTGGGCATTGCCGTCGTGGTATTTACCTCTATTACCGGCGTGCTGTTAGGGTTGCTGGCAGGCTATTTTCGCGCGCTTGATGCTCCGCTGTCGCGGCTGATTGACGCCATGATGGCCTTCCCGGATATCCTGCTCGCCATCGCCCTCGTGGCCGCGCTTGGCCCTTCGGCCACCAACGTGGTTATTGCTCTGGGCATCGTCTACACCCCTCGCCTTGCAAGGGTTATCCGTGCGTCTACGCTGGTCATCCGCGAATTACCCTATGTCGAAGCGGCAAAAGCGCTGGGCGTGCCGACGCCGGTAATTTTATATCGCCATATCCTGCGCAATCTGACATCTCCTTTGCTGGTGCAATGCACCTTTATTTTCGCCAATGCAATCCTGGCAGAAGCCGGTCTTTCGTTCCTGGGCGTCGGGGTTTCACCGGATATTCCGACCTGGGGCACGATGATAAGCCAGGGCCGCCAGTACATGGATCAGGCCGGCTGGATCATGCTGTTCCCCGGCGTTGCCATTGTGCTTACCGTTCTTTCACTACAACTTTTGGGCGATGCGCTACGCGATATGCTCGATCCACGACTCTCTAAAGGTGCCTGATGACTATCCCAACCCAAGCTAAAGAAGCCATTCTGCTTAAAGACGTAAAACCTGTTGGTTTTGACTCCGATGCACAGTCATCACTATCGGGCTACATCGATGTGCTGATTGGCGATGATGGTCTGGTGATGCAGGCTGGCACGAACGTGCGCTCAACGGGCACGCCCAAAGTAGTGGCTGGTAATAAGTGCTGGCTGTCGCCGGGCTGGACGGATTTACACACTCACGTCTGGTACGGCGGCACTGATATCTCCATCAAACCCGAAATGTGCGGCCTTTCCCGCGGCGTCACCACGCTCGTCGATGCGGGTTCTGCGGGTGAGGCGAACTTCCACGGGCTGCGGGAATACATTATCGACCAGGCGGCCGAAGATATTTTCGCCTTCCTGAATCTTGGCTCCATCGGCCTGGTAGCCTGCAATCGCGTCAGCGAACTGACCGGGCTGGCGTCGGTGGATATCGACAGAATTGCCGCCACGGTGGAGGCGAATCGCGACGTCATCGTCGGCCTGAAAGTGCGCGCCAGCGGCGTTATCACCGGCGGCTGGGATATCGCGCCGGTGAAGCTTGCGAAAAAGCTCGGCCGCATCCTGAAACTGCCGATTATGGTGCACGTTGGCGAGCCGCTGCCGCTGTATGACGATGTCCTCAGAACCCTCGGTGAAGGCGACATTATCACCCA
>DALYUA010000173.1:0-6803 GCA_031993245.1 Buttiauxella sp.
TCTACCGCATCAAAAACGAATCCCTTGCCGCATTCGTCAGCCAGTGGGAATACCGCAACTCGGTATCTAACTGGGAATCGGACAACCTGCTTAAGCTTGCGGATCTGGTGTATACCGGAAGGTTCGACCTCAATCCTGAACGCAATACCCGTGAAAAAGTCATGCTGCCGCTGGGTGAAATTAAACCGCTGCAACAGCCGGGGGTTTACCTCGCCATCATGAATGAAGCGGGGCATTACAGCTACAGCAACGCCGCGACCCTTTTTACCCTGAGCGACATTGGCATTTCGCTGCATCGCTACCACGATCGTCTTGATGTGTTTGCCCAAAGCCTTGAGAACGGCGCCGCACAGTCTGGCGTCGAAATTACATTGCTCAATGAAAAAGGCCAGACCGTAGCGCAGGCAAAAAGCGACGCTGACGGCCATGCGCTGCTCGAAAATATCAATAAAGGCGTGCTGCTGTTGGCTCGCAGCGGTGAGCAAACCACGCTGTTGGATCTTAACCGTCCGGCGCTGGATCTGGCTGAATTTGATATCGCCGGTGAAAAAGGCTACAGCAAGCAGTTCTTTATGTTTGGCCCGCGGGATCTCTATCGTCCCGGCGAAACGGTGATGTTGAATGCCCTGCTGCGTGACGGTGACGGCAAGCCGCTCCCGGCACAGCCGGTAAAACTTGAAGTTATTAAGCCAGACGGGCAGATAACAAGAACGCAGGTATGGCAGCCGGAAAACGGTTTGTATCAATTTACTTACCCGCTGGGGAGCGATGTTCAGACCGGTAACTGGCAGGTGAGAGTTAACACCGGGGATAACCAGCCGCGCAGCTGGAAATTCAAAGTTGAAGATTTTATGCCGGAGCGTATGGCACTCACCATTACCGGCGGGAAACAACCCGCAAGGCCCGATGAGGCGATAAGCTTCCAGGTCAACGGCCGCTATCTCTACGGCGCCCCGGCGGCAGGCAATAATCTGCAGGGGCAGCTTTTCCTGCGCCCGCTGCGTGAGGCCGTTGCGGCGCTGCCGGGCTTCCAGTTTGGCGATATCAACGAAGAAAACCTTTCCCGCAGCCTGGATGAAGTGCAGCTCCAGCTTGATGAGCAGGGCGATACCAGCGTCAGCGCTGATAGCCAGTGGAGCGATCTCCATTCACCGCTGCGCCTTGTGCTCCAGGCCAGTTTGCTGGAATCCGGTGGCCGTCCCGTAACGCGCCGCGCCGAACAGGCAATCTGGCCTGCGGATGCATTACCGGGTATTCGTCCGCAGTTTGCCAGCAAAGAAGTCTACGACTATCGCACCGACACAACGCGTACCCGGCCCATTGTGGATGAAGACAGCAACGCCGGTTTTGACATCGTATATGTGAATGCAAAAGGCGAAAAGCTTGCCGTAGCGGGGCTGGATGTACGACTGGTCCGTGAACGTCGCGATTACTACTGGAGCTGGGAAGACGGGCAGGGCTGGCAGTCGCAGTACGACCAGAAAGATTTGGTTGAGGCAGAGCAGAAGCTGGATTTAACCGCCGGGGAAACGGGCAAAGTCGCCTTCCCGGTTGAAGGGGGATCTTACCGTCTTGAAGTTCGCGCGCCGGATAACCGCATCGTCAGCAGCGTGCGTTTCTGGGCAGGCTATAGCTGGCAGGACAACAGTGATGGCACGGGCGCCGTTCGCCCGGATCGCGTCATGCTGAAAATTGACAAACCGGGCTATAAACCAGGCGATACCATCAATCTGCATATTGCCGCACCTGCGGCGGGCAAAGGCTATGCCATGGTGGAATCCAGCGACGGCCCGCTGTGGTGGAAAGAGATTGATGTGCCTGCCGCAGGCCTGGATATCGCCATTCCTGTCGACAAAAGCTGGCAGCGTCACGATCTCTATCTGAGTACGCTGGTAGTGCGACCTGGTGACAAAAACCGTGCGGCTACGCCAAAACGCGCCGTTGGCATTCTTCATTTGCCGCTTGGCGATGAAGGGCGCCGTCTCGATATCGCCCTGGATGGCCCGGCGAAAATGCGGCCGAACCAGAATCTGACCATGAAGGTAAAAGCGAGCGCGAAAAATGGCGAAATGCCGAAGAAAATTAACGTGCTGCTTTCGGCGGTTGATAGCGGCGTACTGAATATTACCGACTATAAAACGCCCGATCCATGGGAAGCCTTCTTTGGCCGTAAGCGCTACGGCGCCGATCTCTACGATATTTACGGGCAGGTGATTGAAGGTGAAGGGAAGCTTGCGGCCTTACGTTTTGGCGGCGACGGGGATGAGGGCGATGAGTTAAGCCGTGGCGGTAAAAAACCGGTAAATCACGTCACAATTATCGCCCAACAGGCTCAGCCTGTGCAGTTAAATGAGAAAGGCGAAGGAACGGTCACCTTGCCCGTCGGCGATTTTAACGGCGAGCTGCGCGTAATGGCGCAGGCGTGGACAGAGGATCGGTTTGGTAACAGCGAAGCCAAAGTTATCGTTGCCGCACCTTTGGTCACGGAGCTGGCAGCCCCACGCTTTATGGCCGGTGGGGATAAGAGTCGCCTTGCTCTGGATGTGGCCAACCTTACCGACCTGCCACAGCAGCTAACGGTTAACCTGAAAACCAGCGGGCTGATTTCCCTTGACGGCTCCTCTTCCTTGCCTGTGAAACTCGCACCGGGGGCACGCTCTACGCTGTTCGTCCCGGTAAAAGCGCAGGAAGGCTTCGGCGATGGGGAGCTGAGCGCGGAAATTACAGGACTTAACCTGCCGGGCGAAACCGCGACGCCGCAGGTTAAACAATGGAAATTAGGCGTGCGTCCCGCTTTCCCGGCACAAACGGTGAACAGTGGCGCGGTGCTTTCGCCGGGGGAAGTATGGTCAATTCCTGCGGAACATCTTTCCGGGCTGGCGCCTTCAACGCTTGAAGGGCAGCTTCTGCTTAGCGGACGTCCGCCGCTCAATCTTGCACGCTATATTCGTGAATTAAAGGCTTACCCGTACGGGTGCCTGGAGCAGACAACAAGCGGTTTGTTCCCTTCTCTGTATACCAATAAAGCGCAGCTAACGGCTTTAGGTATCATAGGCATCAGCGACGATCAGCGTCGTGCGGCCATCGACCTTGGAATTTCGCGTTTGCTTGATATGCAGCGCGAAAACGGGGGCTTTGGCCTTTGGGATAAAGAAGGGCCGGAGGAATACTGGCTTACCGCCTATGTCACCGACTTCCTGGTTCGGGCAAGCGAGCAGGGCTATAGCGTCAATCCAGAGGCGCTTAACAAAGCTAACCAGCGCCTGCTGCGTTATCTGCAGGACCCAGGCCTGATCGCCCTGCGCTACAGCGACGACGCGGCGGCCAGTAAATTTGCCGTGCAGGCTTACGCAGGCCTGGTGCTGGCTCGTCAGCAAAAAGCGCCTTTAGGTGCACTGCGGGAACTGTGGCAACGCCATGAAAAGGCTAAAGCTGGTTTACCGCTGGTACAGCTGGGCGTGGCGTTGAAACTGATGGGCGATGCGCCGCGCAGCCAGCAAGCGCTGGCTCTGGGACTGCAAACCAAACGCAGCGATCGGCGTATCTGGATGGCGGACTACGGCAGCGATCTGCGCGACAAAGCTATGGTGTTAAGCTTGCTTGAAGAAAACAAGCTGCTGCCGGAAGAGCAAAATCAACTGCTGACTGAACTTTCCACCCTGGCTTATAGCCAGCGCTGGCTCTCGACTCAGGAAAGCAACTCGCTGTTCCTCGCCGGGCGTAACTGGCAAACCGCGAAAGGTGACTGGCAGGCGCAGGCTTCCTTTAGCAAAGCATCTTTAAAAGCGGATAAAGGCGTGACGCGTAACCTGACGGGTGACCAGCTTGCCACCTTACAGGTCACAAATACCGGTGCGGCAAATCTCTACCTGCGCCTCGATAGCGCAGGTTATCCGCAGCAGGCCCCTTCTCCTTACAGCAACGTGCTGCACATCGAACGCCACTTCCTGGATGCCAAAGGCAACAGCAAACCCTTGTCTGCTCTGAAAAGCGGCGAGCTGGTAATGGTCTGGCTGGACGTGTGGGCGGATAAAAACGTCCCGGATGCGCTGGTGGTCGATCTCCTGCCAGCAGGGCTGGAGCTGGAAAACCAGAATCTCTCCGACAGCAGTGCGAGCCTTGCGGACAACAGCAATGAAGTTCAGGGCTTGCTAAACCAGATGCAGCAGGCGGACATTCAGCATCTGGAGTTCCGGGACGATCGCTTTGTTGCCGCCTTGCCGCTTAGACAAGGGCAACATGCAACGCTGGTTTATCTTGCCCGGGCGGTAACGCCGGGAAGTTATACGGTACCGGTACCGCAGGTGGAATCGATGTATGTGCCGCAATGGAGATCAACCGGTGCCAGTACAGGCGTGCTTACGGTTTTACCGTAAGCCGGTGACGAAGTGAAACGGGAACGCAGATGGTGCCGCTATCTTATTGTGTCGGTGCCGCTCCTTTTCATTCTGGGCATATGGCTGGCCGATAAGTGCTGGCCGCTTCCCCTGAGCGAAGCCCGGCCAGCACGAGTTGTGGTCGCCGCTGACGGCACGCCGCTGTGGCGTTTTGCCGATGAAAACGGCGTCTGGCGTTATCCGGTTACGATCGACGAAGTTGATCCGCGCTATCTCGACTCGCTGATCAACTATGAAGATCGTTTCTTCTGGAAACATCCGGGGATTAACCCCTTTGCCATCCTTCGTGCCGCCTGGCAGGATCTCCGTAGTGGTGAAGCGATCTCCGGTGGCAGTACGTTGACCATGCAGGTCGCACGCCTGCTCGATCCTCATCCCCGCACCTTTGGCGGCAAGATACGTCAGGCCTGGCGGGCCCTACAGCTTGAGTGGCATCTTTCCAAAGCGCAAATCCTCACGCTCTACCTCAACAGAGCGCCTTTTGGCGGCACATTACAGGGCGTGGGCGCGGCGAGCTGGGCCTATCTGGGAAAATCACCTGCGCACCTCAGCTATTCCGAGGCGGCTTTGCTGACCGTTTTGCCGCAGGCACCAAGCCGCCTGCGCCCGGACCGCTGGCCGCACAGGGCGGAGACGGCGCGAAATAAAGTTTTAAAACGCATGGCCGGGCAGGGTGTCTGGTCGCCTCAGCAGGTGAAGGAAGCGCTGGAAGAGCCGGTGTGGTTAGCCCCGCGCCAGGCGCCCCAGCTCGCACCGCTATTTTCGCGTTACCTGGCCAGCCATACGCGCGCCCATAAGATCCCCACGACGCTTGATGCTTCCCTTCAGCGCCAGCTTGAAGAAATAGCTAAGGGTTGGAAAGGGCAGTTGCCGCCTCGCTCTTCGCTCGCCTTGCTGGTGGTTGAGCATACGACAATGAAAGTGGTCGGCTGGGTGGGCTCGCCGGATATCAACGACGAAAGCCGTTTCGGACACGTTGATATGGTCACGGCAGTTCGCTCACCCGGCTCGGTGCTGAAACCTTTTCTTTATGGCATGGCGCTGGACGACGGGCTGATCCATCCTTCGTCATTGTTGCAGGATGTGCCCCGGCGCTTTGGCGATTATCGTCCGGGAAATTTCGATACGGGTTTTCATGGCCCGGTGAGTATGAGTGAAGCTCTGGTGCGTTCGCTTAACCTGCCTGCGGTGCAGGTGATGGAGGCTTATGGGCCAAAACGTTTTGCCGCCCGTCTGCGCAATGTGGGTCTGGATCTGCGCTTCCCGGCGGGTAGCGAACCTAACCTTTCGCTGATCCTTGGGGGCGGCGGGGCTCGTCTCGATCAGTTAGTTGCTGCTTACAGCGCCTTTGCTCGTCATGGGCGAGCGGCACAGCTGCGTATTCAACCCGATCAGCCGCTGGTGGAAAGACCGCTGCTTTCGCCGGGGGCTGCATGGATTATTCGCCGTATTCTTGCCGGAGAAGCATTGCCGCAGCCGGACGCTTCATTACCAGCCGTTGTGCCTCTGGCCTGGAAAACAGGGACCAGCTACGGCTACCGCGACGCCTGGGCTATCGGTATTAACTCACGCTATTTGATAGGCGTCTGGACCGGGCGGCCCGACAGCACGCCTGTGCCCGGGCAATTTGGCTCAGGTAGCGCGGTACCGCTGCTCAACCAGGTTAACAATCTTTTACAGGCGGGATCCGGCATTCAGCAGGCACGTTTGCCAACCGATCCACGCCCGCCATCTGTCTCTGCGGGGAATATTTGCTGGCCGGGCGGACAGCAACTGCCGCAGGGGGACGGCAACTGCAGGCGCAGATTGTCCACCTGGCTGCTGGAGAGCAGCGAACCGCCGACCCTCCAGGCGCCGGGGCAGGAGAGTATTCAGGGGATCAGGCAGACTATCTGGCGGGATAAGTCGGGCAATCGCGTAGCGGCAGATTGTCCTGATGCTAAAGAACAGAGCATTGAGCTTTGGCCGTTGCCTCTGGAATCCTGGCTGCCGTCTGCGGAGCGGAGGGCCGCTCGTTTGCCGCCGGCATCGCAGAAATGCCCGCCCATGCAGAAAAATGACGTTGCGCCTTTATTGTTGTCAGGCGTGCGGGAGGGGGCTATTTTAAAACGCTTGCCTGGGCAGACCCAACTGCCGCTACGTTTATCGAGCCAGGGCGGGCAAGGGGCACGCTGGTGGTTTTTGAATGGTGATGCAGTCGGTGATAACGGTGCGGGCGTGACGCTTACGCTGGCTAAACCTGGCGGTTATCAGGTGCTGGTGCTGGACGAAGCGGGCCAGGTTGCCGCTGCGAACTTCACCGTCCGCTAAGGTAAAGTGGCCTTTTCGAGGCGTCGCGATAAAAATGTTGCTGGAATTACTCTTATTTTAAAAAAATGTTATATCCGTCCATAGGCAACGCGAGAC
>DALYUA010000174.1:0-6785 GCA_031993245.1 Buttiauxella sp.
ATAAGGATGCCGACCAGAAAGACAAAGATGGTGCTGTCGATGCGGTTTCGGCGCAGAAGGGTGATAGTCAGACGCGTCTTGCCTTTGAGCTTATCCATTATAAATTCATCGTAAATCGCCCAGCCCAGCAGCAGCATGATAAATACAACCAGTACGACATCCGTTAACGACATGGCAGCTTCGCCTCCTTTCTTAAAATAAAAACCGGGGCAGCGCCCCGGCCAGAACTTGACACTTTTTTCAGACTTACAGTGCTGAAGCCAGTCCTCAAAAAACCAGAGAATATTGTCCTCTGGTTTATCCCGGCCACCTGGAAACCACGTTTTCGGGTGGACGTCATCGAACAAACCGGGGCAGCGCCCCGGCCAGAACTTGACACTTTTTTCAGACTTACAGTGCTGAAGCCAGTCCTCAAAAAACCAGAGAATATTGTCCTCTGGTTTATCCCGGCCACCTGGAAACCACGTTTTCGGGTGGACGTCATCGAACAAACCGGGGCCCAGGCCCCGGTTTTAACGGCGGTTTAATTACAGACCCAGCAGGCCGATAGCATAACCGACGATACCGATGACGAAGAAGCCCATGATTATCCACAGCGCATTGACTTTCTTACGCAGCAGCCACATACAGGCGAAGGTCAGCAGCAGCGGTACCAGGCCCGGCATCAGCTGATCGAGGATGGTTTGCACGGTAGTGACTTTAACCGCGCCGGTCTGGTCGGTAATTCTCGACACCACCAGCGGTATGTTAACGTGCGTCCACTTGTTGACCAGCGCCCCCATAACAAAGAGGCCGAGAATCGACGCCCCCTCGGTCAATTTCTGCAGGAAGCCGCCGCCCATATCCTTAACGATATCAATACCTTTACGGTAGCCGTATGCGACACCGTAATAGCGGGTCAGCAAACGTACGGCGTTAAACAGGATAAAGAACAGCAGCGGACCCAGCAGGCTGCCGCTCATAGCAATCCCGGCGCCCAGCGCTGCGAATACAGGACGTACGGTGCCCCAGAAAATAGGGTCGCCCACGCCTGCCAGCGGCCCCATCAGACCGACTTTGATACCGTTAATGGCACCATCGTCGATTTCTGCGCCATTCGCACGCTGCTCTTCCATCGCAAGCGTTACGCCCAGCACAGGCGCTGCAACATACGGATGGGTGTTGAAGAATTCCAGGTGACGTTTAATCGCTTGTTTGCGCGCGTCGTTGTTCTCAGGATACAGACGTTTGATGGCCGGGATCATAGAGAAACAGAAGCCCAGCGCCTGCATACGTTCGAAGTTCCATGACCCCTGGAAGAGGTTCGAACGTATGAACACGCCACGAATGTCACCCGGAGTAAGTTTCTTCTCGGTAGTTATTGTTTTGGTGGTATCAACCATTTCGCTCACCTATTAATCTAATTCGTTATCGAGATCGTTAGAACCAGCAGCCGACGCCGGGGCGGCAGCGGAACGGTTGTATTTCGGACTCAGTTGGATATACAGGATGGCCATCACGGCGCCAATTACGCCCAGAGCAACGAGGTTGAAATTGGTAAACGCGGCGGTCACGAAGCCGAGATAGAAGAATGGCATCAGGTAGCCCGCACGCATCATGTTGATAACCATGGCGTAACCAACAACGACGATCATACCGCCGGCGATGTTCAGGCCGCTGGTGACCACTTCAGGAATGGCGTTCAGCATGTTCTGAACTTCACTGGTGCCCACAGAAATCGCAACGATAACTGCCGGGATTGCGATACGCATTGCCTGCAGGAACAGGGAGGAGACGTGGATCCAGGAAAGCGCCGAGAGGTTGCCATTTTCGGCAGCCTTATCCGCCGCGTGCTGGAAACCAACGGTAATGGTACGAACGATGATCGTCAGCACCTGGCCTGCTGCGGCCAGCGGAATAGCCAGGGCGATACCAGAGCCGATGCCCTGATGTCCGGCGACAACCAGAATGGTTGAGATAATGGACGCGAGCGCGGCATCGGGCGCCACGGCGGCACCGATGTTCATCCAGCCCAGAGCGATCATTTCGAGCGTACCGCCGATAATAATACCGGTTTTCATATCACCCAGTACGAGACCGATTAGCGTACAGGCGACAAGCGGACGGTGGAACTGAAATTCATCAAGCACCGATTCCATACCGGCAATACAGGCCACGATGAACACCAGCACAATCTGAAGAGTGGTAATCTCCATTGTACTTCTCCTTAAACGTATGACTTAAGTGTAAAAACTGAGCAAAACGTAGAATCAGGCAAACCCGGATGCGTATTAACTTTTCACCTTCGCGATCAGATCCATCATTTTCAGTTTTTGATCGGTAGAGACTTTACGGGCTTCAAGCTCAATGCCGCGCTCGTTCAGCTTCTTAAAGGCTGCAATATCTTTTTCGTCGACTGAAATGGCGTTATTAACCTGGGTTTTACCCTGGCGGAACGCCATACCGCCGATATTGACAGAGGTGATCTTCACGCCGCCTTCTACGACGCGCTCAACGTCGGTCGGGTTCGTAAACAGCAGCATTACCCGATCGCCTGCATATTTCGGGTTGTTATAGACGCGGATCATTTTAGCGACGTCCACTACGTGTGCGGTAACGCCAGGAGGAGCGACCTGAGTCAGCAGCGTTTTCCTTACGGTATCGGCGGCCACTTCGTCACTGACGACGATAATGCGGGTGACGTTGGTTTCTTTCGTCCAGCGGGTGGCGACCTGGCCGTGAATTAAACGGTCATCGATACGCGCAAGGCCGATATTCATATAGTCGTTTGCACCCATTGGCTTAACCGGTGCCGCGGCTTTTGGCGCTGCTGCGACAGGTGCGGCTGTTTCAACGGGTTTAGCTTTCAGAGCCTTGACACCTTCGCGGCCCGTTTCTACCGCCAGCGCTACCAGTTCATCAAAAGCGGGATTGTCATCACGCGCCATCAGCGTTTCGACCAGCATCGGAATATTGACGCCGGCCACCACTTCGTAATGCTCTTTATCGACGACAATGCGGCTTGCCGCATTGAAAGGGCTGCCGCCCCAGGTATCGACGAGAAACAGCACGCCTTTGCCGGTGTCCAGATTCGCCAGCTGCGCGTTATATTTTTCAATTAACGTTTCGGCATTTTCACCGGGAACGAAATCTATCCAGCCAACGTTTTCCTGTTCGCCTAATAGCATTTCGGCGGTTTTCAGCAGTTGCTCCGCCGCCCAGCCGTGTGTGCCTATGACAATAGCAATAGTCACCTGCTACCTCCTGTGTTGTACATCTGCCCCGATGGCTTGAATCGATTCAGATAAGGGATTGAAAAAAGTTGAACCATTTACCTGAATTATTTTAGACAGTGAAAAAATAATTTATGTGATGCACATCCGTAATTTAACTTTGTTACGGTTTCAGTTAGTTATAGCGCAGAATATGACCGCTGCAGGTTGCAGAAAAATTGCAAAGACAGGTAAATCTTTGCAAAAAACGCCCTTGCTCTGATAATGTTGAGCGCCTGTTTAATTACCAAGGAGTAGAGGGCTGTAGCCCACCGTATGGACCGTCACCGACGTCTTTTCACTTTCCGGACTGTAGCTTCAGTCCAGCAACGCGACATTTCTCGTCCGTTTATCCATGCCATTCAATGTATCGCGCCCGCGAAAAGTGGGGTGCCGTTTAGCCATTCCAGCTGCAGGAGTCTGTCATGGAATTCTTAATGGACCCCCAGATTTGGGCGGGCTTACTGACGCTTGTCGTGCTGGAGATTGTACTGGGTATCGATAACCTGGTATTTATCGCCATCCTTGCGGATAAACTGCCGCCAAAACAGCGTGATAAAGCGCGACTCATCGGTTTATCCCTGGCTTTGGTCATGCGACTCGGTTTGCTGTCGTTAATCTCATGGATGGTGACGCTTACCCAACCGCTGTTCAGCGTAATGGATAAGGCCTTCTCGGGGCGTGATTTGATCATGCTGGTCGGGGGTATTTTCCTGCTGTTTAAAGCCACGACGGAATTGCATGAGCGGCTGGAAAATCGCCAGCATGGCGACGGTCACGGAAAAGGCTATGCCAGCTTCTGGGTTGTCGTGTTGCAGATTGTCGTGCTGGACGCGGTGTTTTCACTTGATGCGGTTATTACCGCTGTGGGCATGGTCAACCACCTGCCGGTGATGATGGCTGCGGTCGTTATTGCGATGGGGGTAATGCTGCTGGCCTCAAGGCCGCTGACGAACTTCGTCAACCAGCATCCTACGGTCGTGGTGCTGTGTTTAAGCTTCCTGTTGATGATTGGCCTTAGCCTTGTGGCAGAAGGTTTCGGATTCCATATTCCGAAAGGTTATCTGTATGCGGCTATCGGCTTCTCAATCATTATCGAGCTGTTCAACCAGATTGCGCGGCATAACTTTATTCGCCATCAGTCAAATGTACCGCTGCGTGCCCGTACCGCTGATGCGATCCTGCGCCTGATGAACGGCAAGCGCCAGCAGCGTGCCGAGCGTGACGAGAGCAAAACTATTACACCTATTGAAGCGGAAGCCTTTGCGGCTGAAGAACGCTACATGATTAACGGTGTGCTGACGCTGGCCTCGCGTTCATTGCGCAGCATCATGACGCCTCGCGGTGAAATTTCCTGGGTTGATGCGCACAAATCTGTTGAAGAGATCCGTGAGCAGCTTCTGGAATCCCCGCACAGCCTGTTCCCTGTGTGTCGCGGTGAACTGGATGAAATTATCGGCATTGTGCGCGCCAAAGAGCTGCTGGTGGCGCTCGACAAAGGCGCGGACGTGACGGCTATCGCTTCCCGGACGCCGGTAATCGTGGTGCCGGAAACGTTGGATCCGATCAACCTGCTGGGTGTGCTGCGTCGCGCCCGCGGCAGCTTTGTTATCGTCAACAACGAGTTTGGCGTGGTACAAGGTCTGGTCACGCCGCTGGACGTGCTGGAAGCTATCGCCGGGGAGTTCCCGGACGCCGACGAAACGCCGGAAATTGTTCGTGATGGCGACGGCTGGCTGGTGAAAGGCTCAACCGACCTGCACGCCCTGCAGCAGCATCTTGATATCAATACCCTGGTCAATGACGAGGAAGATATTGCTTCTATCGCGGGTCTGCTGATTGCGGTTAACGGCCAGATCCCGAAACAGGGGGATGTGATTGAGATCGCTCCGCTGAGCGTCCAGATTGTGGAAGCGAACGATTACCGCGTGGACCTGGTTCGCATTGTAAAAGAGCACGATCCACATCAGGATGAAGAAGAGTAATCAGCGTAACGGTAATACGGGGATAGCGTGACCATTATGGTGAGGGGGCGGCGAAGCGCGGCTCTCAAGCCAGAGCGGAAACTCTTTTAACGGCATGGGCCGTGCGTACAAATAGCCTTGTAAAATATTCACACCGCGGTTGCGCAGATATTCAGCCTGCTGCGGTGTTTCTACGCCTTCCGCCACCAGATCGATCCCCAGGCGCTGCGCCAGCGAAATAATAATATCCGTCACCGTTGAGTTAACCGCATCAGTACCAATTGCTGCCGTAAAGGATTTATCAATTTTCAGCACGTCAGGATTCAGCGTTTCAAGATAGGTCAGCGAACTCTGCCCGGTGCCAAAATCATCAATTGCCAGATCGACGCCCAGCCTGTGCAAATCACGCACTACACGGTAGTCGACGTCCGGTAGCGCATCACGCTCGGTTAACTCCAGCATAAGCTGTTGAATGGCCTGTGACGGGAACCAGAAGCGCTTCAAATCGTCAATAATTTCACCGTTGTGGAAGTGGCTCGCCGCTACGTTAATGCCGATATGAAAATCACGGGATTTCGGAAACATATCCAGATGCCGCACCGTTTCAACCAGCACGAAGCGCGTTAACGGCGCGATTAAATTTTGTTGTTCGGCAAGGGGAATAAAGACTTCAGGCGATATCCATCCCTGACGCGGGTTGTTCCAGCGCAGCAGCAATTCCACGCCCACACATTGCTGATTTCGCGCATTGAGCAGCGGCTGGCAGAATACTTCAAACTCCCGCGACGCAAGGCCGAGGTTAATCTCCCAGGAAAAACTCATGCGGTTGGCCGTGGCAAGCCAGGTGATATAGCCGATAAGCATGCTAAGGATCAGCGCCAGGGGAAGCTGTCCGGGCAAGTTTTTTAACGCCAAATCTCCGGCAGAGGGGCCAATGGTGGTAATAGAAAACGGAAATTTCTCCGAAGCCATTTCCTGGCTGACCAGCCCGCGTTCGACGCTCACGCGCGTAAGTAAGCCTTTTCCGTGCTCCAGATGCGAACCGGCCACGTTGAGCACGGCGCGTGTTACCCAGGGCCGCTCGGGTTCAAGCATCAGCCCTGTCAGCATCTCAATGTTCACCACTTCCATCACGCCATCCCGTCTGCTATTTACCAGCGGATGCCAGGAAACCAGCACGGGGGAGCCTTTAAGCAACGTGCTGTCAGTAGAAAGCAGCAGGAGAGGCGAGGAGGCTGGCAGGCGAGGTTGAAGCTGTGAGACAGGAACGTCCCGGGGGCCAAAAATACTCGAACAATACAGCACCCCATCTTTAATCAAGGCGATGGATCTTACGGTCTGCATTCGCGCGGCATGCTCACGGATCCTGAGCTGTGCGGCTTCGCAGGGTGTGCCGACAAGCGGGGCCACATCCGCGCTGACGACTTCCAGAGGAGCGAGAATGCTCTCAAGCGTGGCGATAGCCCGCCCTTTGAAGGCCAGCATTCGCTGCTCGTTGAGAGTGCGTTCAGCAACATACCGCACGATAAGCGTCAGAAAAAGCACCAGCACGGCCATAGCAGCACAGACA
>DALYUA010000175.1:0-6784 GCA_031993245.1 Buttiauxella sp.
CCAGACGATGGTAGAAGCCTAACGCCAGGCTGCGCGCTTCCGGGCTGGAGAAATAGTGACGCCCGATGCGGGTGTACAGCCCTTTCATACCGTTCAGAATCAGACCGTAAATTGGGTTACCGGACGCAAACGCAAGGCCGCGGAAAATGCTGTAATCGAGCGCCGCAAACGCGTCTGCGTGGTCTTCCACGCGATCTGCCGTGGCTAACACTTCCTGCGCTTTTTCCGGGTGCTGGCGAATCGCCGTGCGGATAAAAATAGTCGCAATGTTGGTGCGCACGGATAACAGATTATCGATAAGCTGCGGCACGCTGTCATGATCCAGGCGCGCCAAAGTTTCCAGAATGTTTAAGCCTGAGGTTTCCCAGAAATTGTTCACTTTGGTAGGCTTACCGTGCTGAATCGTCAGCCAGCCGTCTCGCGCCAGGCGTTGCAGCACTTCACGTAGCGTGGTGCGGGTAACGCCAATCAGCTCGGACAGTTCACGTTCGGCAGGTAAAATGGAACCCGGTGGAAAGCGGTTATTCCAGATGCTTTCAATGATGTACTCTTCCGCGAAACCCGCTGGGCTCTGCGCCTTAATGACCATAGTATGATTTCCATTACACAGGTTTAGCAAATTTGGACTCATCATACCAGATGCACCACGCTCCAGATAGCAGGCCGGCGCGCCATTTACGGGATCGATGTTTAAATTTTCTGAAATAGCGAGGCAGGTAATATTTCCTGCGCCTTGATAGTCACGCAGGGCACGAGTAACCTGTTGTACCCGACGCAATAACCTTTCGGAGAATGATTCCCTCACCATGGAAATATCCACGGGCCGCGCCCTTTATCGAAATTTTTTAGGCCAGTCACCCGACTGGTATAAGCTAGTCATGCTTTTTTTCCTGCTGATTAATCCACTCATTTTTTGGTTTATTAGTCCCTTTGCCGCAGGCTGGATACTGGTGGCTGAATTCATTTTCACCCTCGCCATGGCGTTGAAATGCTACCCCCTTCTGCCCGGTGGCCTGCTCGCCATCGAGGCGGTGCTGATCGGCATGACCAGCGCGCAACACGTGCGTGAAGAAATTGCGAACAATCTCGAAGTCTTGCTGCTGCTTATTTTTATGGTGGCAGGCATCTATTTTATGAAGCAGCTGTTGTTGCTGGTCTTTACCAAACTGCTACTGGGGATTCGTTCCAAGCTCCTCCTGTCCCTGGCGTTTTGTCTTGCCGCAGCCTTCCTGTCCGCTTTCCTTGATGCGTTAACCGTGGTCGCCGTAGTGATAAGCGTGGCGGTCGGTTTTTACGGTATTTATCACCGGGTCGCCTCACAGAGCAGCGAAGAGAGTGATATTCAGGATGACAGCAATATGGAAAGCAGCAGCCGCGATATTCTGGAACAGTTCCGGGCCTTCTTACGCAGCCTGATGATGCATGCCGGCGTGGGCACGGCTCTGGGCGGCGTAATGACGATGGTCGGCGAACCGCAGAACCTGATTATCGCCAGAAACGCAGGCTGGCATTTTGGCGATTTCTTCCTTCGCATGTCGCCAGTTTCCGTTCCGGTTCTGCTGTGCGGATTGCTGACCTGCGTGCTGCTGGAGTACAGCAAAGTACTCGGTTACGGTGCCCCTTTACCGGAAAAGGTGCGCGACATTCTGAAGGATTTCGATACGAAAAGTGCTCAGAAACGCAGCAAGCAGGACAAGGTCAAACTGGTCGTACAGGCGTTAATTGGCGTCTGGCTGGTTGTGGCGCTGGCGTTGCATCTGGCGGAGGTCGGGCTGATTGGCTTATCCGTGATTATCTTCGCCACCTCTTTATGTGGCGTGACGGATGAACATGCTATCGGTAAAGCCTTTACCGAAGCGCTGCCTTTTACCGCGCTGCTGACCGTCTTTTTCGCCGTAGTCGCCGTAATTATCGATCAGAAACTTTTTTCCCCGGTTATTCATTTTGTTTTGCAGGCGCAGCCTCACGCGCAACTCTCTCTCTTCTATCTTTTTAACGGCGTGCTGTCGTCCATTTCCGACAATGTGTTTGTCGGCACGGTTTATATCAACGAAGCCAAAACCGCGCTGGAAAATGGCATCATCGACCTGAAGCAGTTTGAGCTGCTGGCGGTAGCCATTAACACGGGTACTAACCTGCCTTCTGTCGCCACACCAAATGGCCAGGCCGCATTCCTGTTTCTGCTCACCTCCACTCTTGCACCGTTAATTCGCCTCTCGTATGGCCGCATGGTGCTGATGGCACTGCCGTATACGCTGGTGCTGACGCTGGTAGGGCTATTGTGCGTGGAGTTTACGCTGATACCAGCAACGGACTGGATGCTCCAGGCTGGCTGGATTTCATCTCCGCTCGCCGGCGAGATTGCGCACTAATGCCATAACACGGGCAGTTCGCTGCCCGCCAAGTTTATTTGTCTGTTAAACGTCCGAATAAACACATATTTTTCACGATGCCACTGGCGCAAAAACCGAATTCGTTTACACTGCCGAATCACCGCAAATTGCATGGAAACTGATTATGTTGCGATATTTAAACCAATGCTCCCGCGGGCGCGGCGCCTGGCTGTTACTGGCCTTTACCGCTTTTGCTCTGGAAATGGTGGCGTTATGGTTCCAGCACGTGATGCTGTTGAAGCCATGTGTAATGTGCATTTATGAACGCTGCGCCCTGTTTGGCATTATGGGCGCGGGGATTATCGGCGCCATCGCGCCTAAATCACCGTTACGCTACGGTGCGCTGGCCGTCTGGCTATACAGCGCGGGTAAAGGAGTCCAACTGGCGTGGGACCATACCATGCTGCAATTGCATCCTTCCCCTTTCGTCACCTGCGATTTTGCCGCACGCTTCCCTTCCTGGCTGCCGCTCGACAAATGGCTGCCGTCCGTATTCGTCGCTACCGGCGATTGCTCCGTGCGTCAGTGGGAGTTCTTGTCCCTCGATATGGTGCAGTGGCTGTTGGGGATTTTCGCAGCTTTCCTGATTATTGCCGTACTGGTGCTCATTGCCCAGCCGTTCAAACCCAGGCGCCGGGATCTGTTTGGCCGCTAAGCCTGAAGGCTGAGAAAGCAAAAACCCGCCGATGGCGGGTTTTTTATTAGTGATCGCGACGATACAGCTTCCACTGGTCGATGCGTTCACCGCTCGGCAAGATGCAGTCGCCACGCTCGCTCAGGTCGGTTTTCACCCTTCTCAGCTCACCGCCTTTGTCTATACAGTAAGTTGATGCCGGGTTCGGCATGCCGATAACCTGAGGCGGTTTAGGGGCAGTAGGTTCAGGCGACGAACAGCCGCTGAGAATGAGCGCTCCGAGCAGTAGCGTTATTTTTTTCATTGTTCCTCCGGTATGGAGGCTGAATGTTAACAGTGCAGGAGCGTGGAAAGCAAAATCAGCGGGCTAAGCTCTTAGCGAGCAGCTACGTTATGTTGATGGATCGCACTCATCGGACGATGCAGAGCATGCATTCCTGCTTTGCAGAAGATACAAACAGCGCCATGGGGATTTGTTTCTCGGACATCGTAGGGGGAGGTGCGATACTGTGAACCGCCACATGACGGACACTTAAATGTTAAGTACTGGATAAAAACCTTCTTTTACTTGTTATAGAAAGTACACCGTATCACAAAGATTTCGCGTTGTACGATTTATTTTCGTCTGTTTTCTCAAAGCTGGTGAATCAATCTGCCCAGTCGGGTTTGTTTAAGATATGATCCTGCCAGTCACGCACCTCAGACTCTTTCACAGCAATATGGCGCACGGAAATACGTTCGCCGTGCATCGCGGCTTTTGAACCAGTCAGCAGCGGGTGCCAGTCCGGCAGCCCCTTTCCTTCGGCAAGCAAGCGGTACGCACAGGTATGCGGCAGCCATTCGAAGGTGGGCAGATTATCGCGCGTGAGCTTGATGCAGTCTGGCTCATACTCAAAACGACGCTCATAATTTTTGCACTGGCAGGTTTTGATATTCAACTGCTTGCACGCGACGTTGGTGAAGTAGATTTCATCCGTGTCCTCGTCCATCAGCTTATGCAGGCAGCACTGGCCGCAACCGTCACAAAGTGATTCCCACTCCGCATCGCTCATTTCGTCGAGTGTTTTACTCTGCCAGAAAGGTGCCTGTGTCATATTGGTGCCTGCATTTGAAAAACAAGCTGCACCTTATAAACACTATGGATAAAAGATGCAAGCGTTGCCGCCCGGGGGCGGCAAATTCATTATAGTACGCGGGTGCTGAGACTGCGTCCGTCGAAACTCACTTCCAGATTGTCGCCGCTGACAAGCGGGCCTACGCCTTCCGGGGTACCGGTCAGAACCACATCGCCCGCGCGTAAGGTAAAGAAGCGGCTCATATAGGCTATCAGGGGCATAATCTTGTGGATCATGTCAGACGTTGAACCCTGCTGGCGGCACTCGCCGTTGACTTTCAGGGCTATGTCGGTGTTTTGCGGATCGGCGGCAAAGTCAGCGGCCGGGATAAAGCCTGAAATGGGACAGGAGTTATCAAAGCCTTTTGCTTTTTCCCACGGCTGCCCTGCTTTCTTCAGCTTGCCCTGTAAATCACGCAAGGTCAGATCCAGCGCCACACCGTAACCGGCTATTGCTTTCGCGACGTGTTCTTCGGTCGCCTGCCTGAGCGTGGAGCCGATTAAAATTGCCAGCTCAACTTCATGATGCACGGAACCTAAGCCCTGCGGCAGCACCAGCGGCTGGCGAATATCGCACAGCGCGCTTTCAGGCTTAATAAACAGCACCGGCTCTTCCGGCGTGGCGCTGCCCATCTCTTTAATATGCTTCGCGTAATTGCTGCCCACGCACACTACTTTGCTGACCGGAAAATCCAGCAGCGCTCCCTGCCAGTTATGATGTTGATACATGCTTTTCCTCTGCGTCGTTGTGTTAACTGCATTTGATACTAGATAAAAAAATCCCCGGTGAATACCGGGGAGCATGCTTTATTAATGCGATCGTCTAGCCTGCACTATTTTGCCGGGCAATAGCATCCGCCATCGTACCTATGCCGATGGCGAAGTAGTAAGAACGGTTCCAGCGCATTATCGTCCTGAAGTTGTTATAGACCAGGAACGAACGCCCTTGATTATCCTCTGGCGTGACTATCCACGCGCGTTCTGTCGAAGCAGGTAGCTGTAACCCATCCGGCAAAGTGACGCCCAGTTTTTGCCATTGTGAAACCGTTTTGCCCTGCGCCGTTTTAGTACCGGCAAGCGCAGCGTCAAACCCTTCAGGCAGCTTGACTTCAATTCCCCAACTGCCGCCCGCTTGCCACCCTTCGGTTGCAAGATAGTTTGCGGTTGAGGCGAAGACATCGCTGGTATCAGACCAGATATCAATTTTGCCGTCGCCGTTACCATCTTTTCCGTAGCGTAACCAGGAGCTCGGCATAAACTGGTTTTGCCCCATCGCACCGGCCCAGGAGCCTTTGAGCTCATCCACCGCAATATGGCCCTGGTCGAGAATTTTTAGCGCAGCCATCAACTCTTTAGTAAAGAAGGCCTCACGACGTCCTTCAAAGGCAAGCGTGGAGAGCGCGGAGATAATATCTTCCTTGCCCTGGATTTTGCCGAAGTTACTTTCCATAGCCCACAACGCGATGATGTAATTGCCCGGCACGCCGGTTTGCGCGCTTACAGAAGCAAGCTGCGCCTGGTATTGCCGATAAAGCGTTCTTGCCTGCTCAACTTTCGCAGGAGTGATGACGCGCGCAAGGTAATCATCCAGCGTGACCTTTTTCTCAGGCTGGTTCCTGTCGGATTTAATTACCCGGTCAACAAAATGGACGTTGGCAAACGCAGCCGTAATAGTGGCCTCGCTGATGCCCTGGCTGCGTGCCTGTTGCTTAAGCGCTTCCACATAAGCGGGGAACTCTGCGGGATCGCGCCCTTGTTCAGCGAGGGTTGTTGCGCTTCCTGCAACGGATGGTGGTTGAGCGGCAACGGGAGGTGTCGTGGGTGTTATGGTCTCCGCGCCGGGGGATTTTGCAGCACAGCTGGCAAGGAGTAAGGCACCGACCGTTAAACAGATTGCTGAAGTATTCATCTACCCTCTCACGATTAGTTTTCTGCTGCCATCTTCTCCCCTTTATGCCCAGGAAAGATTTACCGTTAGTCTGAATCTTATTTTTTCGGATTTTTTTCCAGATGCATTTTTAACAAACTTTCCGGCGGCGGAGGCAACTGCAAATAATAGCCTTCGTCTTTTAGCGCCTGTTTTACTTTATCGAAATCTGCATTGACCAGTTTTTTACTGCCGTCGAGCGGTAATATCATTGCCAAACGCGGTTCACCGAAGCCTTTCATCAATTCTTCCGGCACGCGGGAAAAATCGTCTTTTTTTTCGACATAAAGATAAGTCTGGTCACGCTTGCTACTTCTGTAGATCACACAAAACATTTTTTTTACTCTATTTTCGCCGGATGGTGGCTTGCCTGAATATACCTGTGACTATACCATGCTTAATGTACTTCGGAATATCGTCCCACAAGCCGTGGGGATTGAAACTGAATTGAGTAAGGCCAGGATGTCAAACACGCCAATCGAGTTAAAAGGCAGCAGTTTCACCTTATCAGTTGTTCATTTGCATGATGCTCAACCCGAGGTCATTCGCCAGGCCCTTCAGGATAAAATTGCCCAGGCGCCTGCGTTTCTTAAAAATGCCCCGGTTGTGGTAAACGTTGCCAGCCTCGATGGTTCCATAAACTGGAAAAAAATCCAGCAGGCGGTGGCCTCTACCGGTCTGCGTGTGGTTGGTATCAGCGGTTGCAAATATGAAGC
>DALYUA010000176.1:0-6740 GCA_031993245.1 Buttiauxella sp.
AAGATTAGTCAGAAAAGCGATGTGGTTTTTGTGATTAACAGCAGAATAGACGGGGATAAAGTGCGGTCCGGAAAGCGAATCCGGGCAGGCGGATAAGCGTGCGTTATCCGCCATATTTTGAGTGTTTAGCAACTGTCCCTCATACATAACGATGAGGCAATCGTCGGGTTTGCATCCCAGGGTTCGTCGTTAATTCTTGCCAGCAGCGCCCGACCAGCTTCAATGCCAATCTTACGGTGCGGCACCGCGATGGTGGTAAGCGCAGGCTGGCACACGCGGCTCACGTCGCTGTCGCCGAAGCCAACAACAGCCAAATCATCCGGGACCTTAATGCGCCTGCGCTGGCATTCATACAGCGCTCCGCAGGCCAGTTCGTCGGACACGCAGACCAGGGCGTCCAGCTCCGGCCAGGCGAGCAAAAACTCGGGCAGTTGAGCCGTTCCGGTAGAAAATACCGGCGGCGCGGCGGCGTTAATAACCCGGTCAGGCGACATATGATGACGCAGCATCGCCTTGTACCAGCCCTGAAGATGCTGCTGAAAAATCCACTGTTCCTGCCTGGCGCACAGCAGGCCGATATTCTGGTAACCGCGTTTAATGAGCATTTCGGTCAGCTCAAACATCGCCGCAACGTTATCAATGCCGATATTCATATCGATAGGATCTTCACGCGTTGCGCCAATCTCCAGCACCGGAATAGGGGCGTGGGTCAGCCAGTTCCGTACGGTATCGCTGTGATCCGCACTGAGCAGAATCGCCGCTGCCAGGTTGGAGGTTAGCAGCGTCTCAAGCAGCTTTTCTTCCTGCTCAAGCCGGTGCTGCGATTCCGCCAGCACAATCTGGTAGCCCGCTGGCTGTAGCACCTGCTGAAGGCCGGCGAACATCTCGGTGCAGCCAGACTCGGCAAGGCTCGGCACCACCATCGCAATGGTATAAGACGACGCTGAAGCCAGAGCGCTGGCCGCCAGATTGGGCATATAGCCCAGTTCGGTTACGGCGGCTTCTATTTTCTCTCGTAGTTTGTCTGAAACCTGATCCGGGGTGCGAAGGGCGCGCGATACGGTCATGGTGCCGACCCCGGCCAGCTGGGCCACATCGGCAAGCGTGACCTTCCCTGTACTTCGTCGCTTTCGGGTAATGGACATGGTTATGCCTGTTTTTATCGTTGTCATAACATCTTCTCCCCTGAATTTACAGGGGAAATAGTATTCAAGTATACGCTGTAAATCCGCCTGTTTAATGCGTTTTCACGTAATGATTGCGATCTGATAGCGCTATCACAAATTTGCATCATTGTTTTTGGTAGCGCTATCTTTGTGACTATCATCACTGTCAGAAGGTGAGTCGTTGAATAAAGTTTGCCCATCTTGCTGGTCCGTTTCAAAACCAAAAGGAGAATAACGTGCTCAATCGCTGGTTACACGACGGCACCATCAAGGTGCAGGAGAGGGCCAGTAGCTGGACGCAGGCGCTGGAAACTTGCGCGCGGCCACTGCTGGCGGCGAAAGCCATCACACCGGACTATCTTACCGCCATCATGCGGCAGCATCGCTTGCTCGGGCCGTATTATGTTCTCGCGCCTGGCCTTGCGATGCCGCATGCCCGTCCGGAAGAAGGGGCGCTGGGGCTGGGATTATCCCTGCTGAAACTCGAGAAAGGCGTGAGCTTTGAATCATTGGATAACGATCCTGTCGATGTGATTATTATGCTCGCCGCACCGGATAACCATAGCCATATTGAAATGATAGCCGCGCTGGCGGAATTATTTTCTAATGATGCGGATATGGAATTATTGCATAAGGCAATAACCGTGGAGGAGATTAAAGAAATAATTAATCGCTACTGATCAAGCTTTCAATACTGGCATTCCACATTGCATTTTAAATGCGGTGCGGCTGTACGCTACCTAAAAAAAGGAAACAATAATGAAAATTATGGCTATCTGCGGTTCGGGTCTTGGCAGCAGTTTTATGGTCGAGATGAATATTAAAAAAGTGCTCAAAAAAATGAATATCGAGGCGGAAGTTGAGCACTCTGATTTATCCTCTGCGACGCCGGGTGCGGCAGACCTGTTTGTGATGGCGAAAGATATCGCCGCCAGCGCCAGCGTTCCGGATAGCAAGCTGGTAGTGCTAACCAACATTATCGATATCAACGAACTGGAAAATAAGCTCAGCGCTTATTTTGCTAACCGTTAATCCTGAAATGGCGAGGTGGATATGTTTATCCTGGAAACGCTTAATTTTATAGTTGATATTCTGAAGGTGCCCGCCATTCTGGTTGGGTTAATTGCTTTGATTGGCCTGGTTGCGCAAAAAAAGTCATTTTCTGATGTGGTGAAAGGTTCGATTAAAACGGTATTAGGTTTTATTGTACTGGGCGGTGGGGCAACGGTTTTAGTCAGCTCGTTAAATCCTCTTGGCGGTATGTTTGAACATGCCTTTAATATCCAGGGGATCATTCCTAATAATGAAGCCATCGTTTCTATTGCGCTGGAAAAATATGGTGCTTCTACGGCGTTAATCATGGCTTTCGGCATGGTGGCGAATATTATCGTCGCACGCTTTACGCGCCTGAAATATATCTTCCTGACGGGCCACCATACCTTCTATATGGCCTGCATGATAAGCGTCATTCTCACCGTTGCCGGATTTGAAGGCGTGGCGCTGGTGTTCACCGGGTCGCTGATTCTCGGGTTGATTATGGCGTTCTTCCCGGCGATTGCGCAGCGTTATATGCGGCGGATCACCGGTACGGACGATATCGGCTTCGGCCACTTCGGTACGCTGGGCTATGTGTTGTCAGGCTGGATCGGCAGCAAATGCGGCAAGGGATCGCGTTCAACGGAAGAGATGAATCTGCCGAAGAACCTGAGCTTCCTGCGTGACAGCTCCATTTCCATCTCGCTGACGATGATCGTCATCTACATGATCCTTGCCGTTTGCGCGGGTAAAGACTATGTGGAAAGCCAGCTTAGCGGCGGGCAGAATTTCCTGGTTTATTCAATTATTCAGGCGATTACCTTTGCCGCCGGCGTGTTCATTATTCTGCAAGGCGTGCGTTTGATTCTGGCGGAAATCGTCCCGGCGTTTACCGGCTTTTCGGAAAAGCTGGTGCCAAATGCGCGCCCGGCGCTGGATTGTCCGGTCGTCTATCCCTATGCGCCTAATGCCGTGCTGATTGGCTTTCTCTTCAGTTTCCTCGGCGGGCTGGTGGGACTGTTCCTGCTTGGGCAAATGAAGCTGGTGCTGATTCTGCCGGGCGTGGTGCCGCACTTCTTCACCGGCGCTACGGCGGGCGTGTTCGGTAACGCGACCGGAGGGCGACGCGGCGCCATGCTGGGCTCGTTTGCCAACGGGCTGCTGATTACCTTCCTGCCAGTTCTGCTGCTGCCGGTGCTTGGCGCGCTGGGCTTTGCCAACACCACTTTCTCGGATGCGGATTTTGGCGTGGTGGGCATCGTGCTGGGCAATCTGGCGCGCTTTATGTCTCCGGTAGGGATCACCGCGCTGGTGGTTGGTCTGTTCGCCGTGCTGGTGGGGTTCAACTACCTGAGCAAAAACAAGGGTCAGACGGCGGCACAAACTGAAAATGATACAGGGGCGAAATAATGAATAACCTGGCAGAGGTCACGGCGCTTGCGCGCAATATCCGCGTAGAGACGCTAAAGGCATTAACCCAGCTCGGCTTTGGGCACTACGGAGGCAGCATGTCGGTGGTGGAGACGCTGGCGGTGCTGTATGGCGATGTGATGCGTATCGATCCGGGAGACCCGGACTGGGCAGAGCGGGACTACTTCGTCCTGTCGAAAGGGCATGCGGGTCCGGCGCTGTACAGCACGCTGGCGCTTAAGGGCTACTTCCCGGTCGAGCAGCTTTCAACGCTAAACGAAAACGGCACCCGGTTGCCAAGCCATCCCGACCGCCTGAAAACGCGCGGTGTGGATGCAACTACCGGCTCGCTCGGACAGGGTATCTCCATTGCTGCGGGCATGGCGCTTTCCCATAAGCTAGGCGGGCGCAGTAACCGCGTGTTCTGCATCGTTGGCGACGGTGAGCTTAATGAAGGGCAGTGCTGGGAGGCGTTTCAGTTTATCGCGCATCACCGGCTCAGCAACCTCACCGTATTTATCGACTGGAACAAGCAGCAGCTGGACGGCGAGCTGGACGAAATCATCTGCGCGTTTGATCTCGAAGGGAAATTTAGCTCCTTCGGGTTTGATGTGCAGACGGTGAAAGGAGACGACATCAACGGTTTACTGGAGACGGTGAAACCCGCTCGCGGTATCGATGAGCGTCCTCTGGCGGTGATCCTTGACAGCATTAAAGGGCAGGGCGTGCCGTACCTGGAGCAGCTTAGCAATTCACACCATATTCGCCTGACGGATTCTTCAAAACAGGCGCTGGAACAGGCCATCGCACGGCTGGAGGCGACAGATGACAAATGACAGCACAGAGATGCGTAAGGTCTACGCGGGCTTTGTACAGCAGCAGATTGCCGGAGGCAGCGAGATTATCGCGCTTGAAGCGGACCTGATGAGTTCGATGGCGATGGACAGCGTGCAGCGAGACTACCCTCAACAGGTGATTAACTGCGGCATTATGGAGGCGAACGTGATTGGCGTAGCGGCCGGACTTGCGCTTACCGGGCGTAAACCGTTCGTCCACACCTTCACCGCGTTTGCCAGCCGCCGCTGTTTCGATCAGCTATTTATGTCGCTGGACTATCAGCGTAACAACGTGAAGGTCATCGCTTCGGACGCGGGGGTGACGGCCTGCCATAACGGCGGCACCCATATGTCGTTTGAGGATATGGGCATCGTGCGCGGACTGGCAAATTCCGTCGTGCTGGAGGTGACGGATGCGACGATGTTTAAGGATATCCTGAACCAGTTGATGACGCTTGAAGGATTCTACTGGGTACGCACCATCCGCAAACAGGCGGTGAAGATTTACGACGAGGGCGCGACATTCACCATCGGCAAGGGCAACGTGCTGCGCGACGGTGAGGATATCACGCTAATTGCCAACGGGATCATGGTGGCAGAAGCGCTGAAGGCGGCAGAAACGCTGGCGGAGCAGGGTGTTAAAGCTGCGGTAATCGATATGTTTACCCTCAAGCCTATCGACCGCATGCTGGTGAAAAACTATGCCGAGAAAACCGGGCGCATAGTCACCTGTGAAAACCACAGTATTCACAACGGACTGGGCTCGGCGGTGGCGGAAGTGCTGGTAGAGACGTGTCCGGTGCCGATGCGACGCGTGGGTGTGAAAGAGCGCTATGGTCAGGTAGGGACGCAGGACTATTTGCAGAAAGAGTATGGCCTGACGGCAGAAGATATTGTAAAGGCGGCGCGGGAGCTACTGTAATTATCAAAAAGAAAAGGCCGCTTTAGGCGGCCTCTGAATCTGCTGACAAAGTCCTGAGATGTTAAAAGTTGCTTTGCAGGTCACTTTAAAAACAAAGGATAATGTCTTCTGGTTTGCCCCAAACACCCAAACCACGCTTTCCCGGTGTTTGTCATCAATCTAAGGCCGCATAAAGCGGCCTTTTTGCTTAGTCTTGCTGAGAAGACTGAATCGCTGTCAGAGCGATGGTGTAGACGATATCGTCTACCAGCGCACCGCGAGACAGGTCGTTGACCGGCTTGCGCATGCCCTGCAGCATTGGCCCGATGGAAATCAGGTCTGCTGAACGCTGTACCGCTTTGTAGGTGGTGTTACCGGTGTTCAGATCCGGGAAGATGAACACGGTGGCACGGCCTGCAACAGGGGAGTTTGGCGCTTTGGATTTTGCTACGTCCGCCATTACCGCTGCGTCGTACTGCAGTGGGCCATCGATAACCAGATCCGGGCGTTTTTCCTGCGCGATACGGGTCGCTTCACGGACTTTCTCAACGTCGCTACCTGCACCAGATGTGCCGGTGGAGTAAGAGAGCATCGCCACGCGTGGTTCGATACCGAATGCAGTCGCGGAATCCGCAGACTGAATAGCGATTTCTGCTAGTTGTTCAGCGGTTGGATCCGGGTTGATCGCGCAGTCGCCGTAAACGTAAACCTGTTCAGGCAGCAGCATGAAGAAGACGGAAGAAACTAGGGAACTGCCCGGGGCAGTTTTGATCAGCTGCAACGGTGGACGAATGGTGTTCGCCGTGGTGTGAACCGCACCGGAAACCAAGCCGTCGACTTCGTCCTGCTCCAGCATCAGGGTGCCGAGAACCACGTTGTCTTCCAGTTGCTCACGGGCAACCGCTTCGGTCATGCCTTTGCTCTTACGCAGCTCAACCAGGCGGGCAATGTAGCTTTCGCGAACCACTTCTGGATCGACGATTTCGATGCCCGCGCCCAGCTCAACGCCCTGCGCCGCAGCAACACGGGTGATTTCATCCGGGTTACCCAGCAGCACACAGGTCGCGATACCACGTTCAGCACAGATAGCAGCCGCTTTCACGGTACGCGGCTCGTCGCCTTCCGGCAGCACAACGCGTTTACCGGCTTTACGGGCCAGTTCGGTCAGCTGATAGCGGAACGCTGGTGGAGAGAGACGACGGCTGCGCTCGGAGGTAGCGGTCAGGGATTCGATCCAGTTTGCATCGATGTGGCTTGCCACGTATTCCTGCACTTTCTCGATACGCTGGTGGTCGTCGGTCGGCACTTCGAGGTTGAAGCTCTGCAGGCTCAGAGAAGTCTGCCAGGTGTTGGTTTCAACCATAAATAACGGCAGGCCGGTCGCAAATGCGC
>DALYUA010000177.1:0-6656 GCA_031993245.1 Buttiauxella sp.
AAAAATCGCGTTGATACGTCCGGGTCCTGCAATACGTCAAAACGCAGATTTCCTGGCTCTTTAATTGACCCTTCGTGGTTGGCGCGGAACACGTCCAGAAACTCGTTTACCCGCTCCGGCTTGATGTTGATTTCGACCAGCGTGACGTTCATGCCTTATCTCCCTGATGTTTTTCATCCAGCCAGAACTGATACGCAACGCGTGCGGTCATATTCTCGTGGACCACTTTTTTCACCGCTTTTAGCATGGCGAGCGGAGCTTCTGACTGGAAAATATTGCGTCCCATATCCACGCCGGATGCGCCCTGATCGATGGCCCGGAAGCACATCTCCAGCGCCTCCTGTTCCGGTAGTTTTTTTCCGCCAGCGATAACAATCGGCACCGGGCAGCTTGCGGCCACTTTCTCGAAGCCCTCTTCCACAAAGTAAGTTTTCACAAACTGCGCGCCAATTTCTGCGGCGATGCGGCTTGCCAGCGAAAAATAACGTGCATCACGCGCCATCTCTTTACCTACGCCGGTTACGGCAAGGGTCGGGATGCCATAGCGCGTGCCTTCATCCACCAGCTTGATGATGTTGTTGATCGACTGGTGCTCGTACTCGCTGCCGATATAAATTTGCGCTGCCACCGCGCAGGCGTTGAGCCGCAAAGCATCTTCCATCGTTACCGCCACGCTTTCATGCGAGAGTTCGCTGAGGATGGAGTTCCCGCCGGACGCGCGCAGCACCACAGGTTTATTAGTCGCAGGTGGCACAACGCTGCGCAGAATGCCGCGGGTGCACATCAATACATCGGTTTCTTCAAACAGCGGCGCGATGGATAAATCGATACGCTCAAGGCCCGTGGTCGGCCCCTGAAAATAGCCGTGGTCGAACGCCAGCATCACGGTGCGTCCGGTATCCGGGTTGAAGATGCGCGCCAGACGTGACTGCATACCCCAGTCCAGCGCGCCGCTGCCCTTCAGGTAAAACGCCTTGTTCTCCTGCGGGCGGCCAATACCGTAGTCTTTACCTTCTCTGATATCATCAAGATCTGCCATTATTTCCTCCCTCAGAAGTCGTATTTACCGATATTTTCTTTAGTGAACACCACGCGTTCCGGCAGCAGCACGATGCCGTTGCCTTTCGCTTCATACTGGTATCCCTGAACGCTGTTCGGCTCCACTTTCAGGGTGCCGATTTTTGCTACCTCAACGCTGTCGCCGACGTTAAGATCGCCCTTTTTCAGCATCGTATTTGCGACATTTACCGCAATTTCACCCTGCTGAACCACGTCCCACAGGCCAAAGGCTTTCACCGTGCCGCGCTCAACGTAAGGCCGCATAACGTTCGGCGTGCTGAAACCAACGATAGCGACGTTAGTCCGCTTGAGGTTTTCAGCAGCTTGCGCAGCGGCAGGCAGCGCGTTGGCATCTGGCGCAATAATCGCATCAAGATCCGGGTACGCCTTCAGGATCCCTTCTGCCGTTTGCAGGGATTTCGTGGCATCGTTATAGCCAAACTGCGTGGTGACGATCTCCCATTGCGGATGATCTTTGGCGATCTTCGCTTTTGCCTCTTTCACCCACTGGTTTTGATCGGTTACGGTTGGGCTTGAGTAGAAGAACGCTACTTTGGCGGCAGGTTTCGTCACCTGTTTTGCCGCCATATCCACCAGCATGCCGCCGAGCTGCTGCGGCGTGCCCTGGTTGATATAAATGCTGCGGCATTCCGGTTTGGTGTCCGAATCCCACGTCAGCACTTTTACGCCGCGCTGCATGGCGCGTTTAAGCGCCGGGCACAGGCCGTCTGGCGAAACCGCTGACACAATAATCGCGTTATAGCCCTGATTGACGAAGTTATTGATGAGCTGCACCTGCCCGGAGACGCTCGGCTCGGTCGGCCCGTCGTAGGTGACCGGCACGCCAAGATCTTTACCCGCCTGCATGGCACCGTTGCCGCCGCTGGTAAAGAAGCCCACGCCGACCAGTTTGGGGATAAAGGCAATACGATCGGCGGCCTGCGCGGTGATAACCCCAAAGGCTAAAGCCAGCGCACTGAGTTGCAGGGCGCATTTTGCTGTCTGCTTCATATCAAACTCCCGTTAGTTTTTCTGTGACCGCGCAGGCGACGCCATGCCGCCTGGAGATAATCGCGGTGCAAACTCACCGAACGACCAATGACCACCACAATCAACAGCGCGCCGGACAACGCGCTCGATACCTGATTAGGCACGCCAACCATCTGTAAACCTTGTTGCAGATACCCCACCAGCAGCGCCGCCAGTGCCGTACCTAAAATCGAACCAGAACCGCCGTAGATATTCGCCCCGCCGAGCACGGCCGCGGTCAGCGCAGGCATCAACAGGTCGCGCCCCAAATCCGAACGCGCCGAACCGAAATAAGAAACCAGCACGATGGCCGCAATGGCCGAGGCCAGCCCCACCATGCCGTACACGCCGTACAGCGAGCCGTTCACCGGCAGCGCCGCATAGCGCGCCGCACGCGGGTTTTGCCCAATCAAAAAGATGTGCCGACCAAAGCGGGCGCGATGTGTAAGCAGCCAAAACAACAGCGTGATAATCGCGAACATAATTAGCGGAATCGGCAGGCCAAGCAGCGTGAGATTGGCAAAACTGGTAAACGCGTCCGGGAAGCCGCCGATACCTTCATAGCCCGTCGCCCCTGCCATTCCAGAGAGCAGCAGCGCACCGCCGCCGAACAGATAAAGCGTGCCGAGCGTAATGACCAGCGGGCTGATTCCGGTGTAGTGAATGAGTGCGGCGTTAAACAATCCGCACAGCAGGCCGACGGCGAGCGTAAGCATGACCGCAAGCGTTATGGGGAATCCCGCCTGCAGCATCACGCCCAGCGCGATGGCGCACAGGCCGATGGTGGAACCGAGCGAAATATCGATGCCGCCGCTGATAATCACCAGCGTCAGCGGCAGAGCAACGATGCCGATACAGATAAAATCGCTGGTGCTGAACAGCAGCATATTGATATCCAGCATGCGAGGATTTATCGCGCCAAACAGCAGGATCTCCGCAACCAGAATCAGCAGCAGCGCGGCTTCCCAGTTAAGTTTTAGTTTCGTCATTTACGCCACGTCCTTTTTTTTACGGGGAAAAGCCCGAACGTTTTTCGCACCCGGTAAAGGCGGCACAAACCGGCTGTATTTCTGCGCCCGCTGATGGCGAGCCAGCGCCTGGCGCAGGCGGCCATCCAGCACCAGTACGCCGAGCAACACCAGACCCGCGATAAAGTCGTTCCACCAGGCGGGGAGCTTGAAAAGCACCAAAACGGTATCGATTTGCGTAAGGAAGAACGCGCCGAGGAATGCGCCAATTACCGTACCGGTGCCGCCCAACAGTGAAATACCGCCGAGCACGCAGGCGGCAATGGCTTTCATCTCCAGCCCGCTGCCGGTCTGGTTTGGCACAAAGCCAATTTGCGAGGCGAAGATAATGCCGCCAATCGCCGCAAGCATGCCGTTGAAGGTAAAAGCTAAAAGACGCGTGCGGTTTACCGCAACGCCTAGCTGCCGGGCGGCGGCAAGGTTATCGCCTACCGCGTAAAAATCTCGTCCGAAAGCCGTTCTTGCCAGTATCCAGGCGGCGAAGGCGACCAGGCCGAGCACCAGCATGCCAAGCGGAGAAACGCCCAGCGCGACAGGCTCCGACAGCGATTTAAGACTGGCCGGCAGCCCTTCAATCCATTTCCCGCCCGTCCACAGCAGCATGCCGCCGCGATAAAGTCCGAGCGTGCCGAGCGTGGCGACAATCGCCGGAATACGCAGCCAGACAACCAGCACGCCGTTGAAGAAACCTGCCAGCGCGCCCGTCGCCAGCGCAAACAGCATCGCCACCGGCAGGCTGTATCCACTATTTAGCGCCATCCCAACGGCAATGGCGCACAGGCCAACGGTTGAACCAACGGACACGTCGATGTTGCGCGTCAGCATCACCATAGTGGCGCCTACGGCCAGCAGGATCAGGATCTGCGCGCTGGTGAAGATCATGCTTAGCGTTTGCAGGCTGAAGTAGCTGTGGTTCAACGCGACCAGCACCGCAAACAAAGCCAGGATCGCAAGTAACGCGCTCAGCTCGCGGTTTTTCAGCAGTTTTTTCATGCGCTTCCTCCGCCAAACGCCATGCTCATCATGCGATCGACATTAATTGAAGGCTTACGTAACTCGCCGTTCATTGCCCCCTGATGCATCACCAGCACGCGATCCGCCAGACCGACAAACTCATCAAGATCGCTGGAGATCATCAGTACCGCCACGTTCTGTGCCGCAACGCTTTTGATCAGTTGGTAGATATCGGCCCGGGCCGCCACGTCCACGCCGCGCGTAGGTTCATCGACGATGAGCAATAAAGGATTGGCCTCCAGGCAGCGCGCCAGCAGGACTTTTTGCTGGTTGCCGCCGGAGAGCGTGCGCACCGTCTGTTCAGCGTTATTGAGCTTGATACCCAGAGCACGGTGATAGCGTTCAACTACCGCCGCTTCCCGCTGGTTCTGCTGCCAGAGGCCCGGCTCATTGAGCGCCACGGTATTCCAGCGGATCGGCGCATCAAGAAACAGCCCTGAAACCTGACGATCCTCTGGCAGATAGATAAGCCCGCGATCGAGTCGTGACTTTGTGCGATCGCCGCTAATTTCACGGTTTTCGAGGTAGATATGTCCGCCGCGTACCGGCCGCAGGCCATAAAGCGTTTCCGCAAGCTCGGTACGGCCCGATCCCACGAGCCCTGCAAGGCCGACGATCTCCCCCGCATAGAGTTCAAAACTGAGATCGAGAAAGCCTTCACCGGTTAGCTCTTCCACACGCAGCACCGGAAAATCCTGTGGCTCGGTGCGACGATTGCCCGGCAGCGCCAGCCACAGTTTTTGCGTATCGCTCAGCGCGTGCTGGCGGTTAATTGGCGTCATCGCGTTGATTAGCTGTTCATCCAGCAGTTGAGCGGTTTCGCCATGCAGCACAACTGCGCCGTCGCGCATCACGGATATATGGCTGGAGATTTTGCGGATCTCCGGCAGTTTGTGGGAGATAAAAACAATGCCGACGCCGAGATCCTGTAAAGCGCGAATCTGACGAAACAGCCGTTCGGTTTCGCCCGGAGTGAGTGAGGCGGTAGGCTCGTCGAGGATGAGGATTTTCGCCTCGCGCATTAACCCGCGCAGGATCTCGACCATCTGCTGATCCGCCACTTCCAGCGTGCTGGCCGCAGCCTGCAATGGGATCTGGCACTCAAGCTGGCGCATTTTTTCCTGTAAGCGGCTCTCCGTATCGCGGCTTGTCGGCAGACGGAAGAGGATATTTTCCCGCACGCTAAGGTTAGGAAACAGCATCGGCTCCTGCGGCACCAGATAGATCCCCAGATCGTGAGCCTGCCCCGGCGTGAGTCGCCCAAAGACTTTGCCATGCACTTTCAGCTCACCGCGATCCGGGACCTCTACGCCTGCGATGATCTTCATTAATGTCGACTTTCCCGCCCCGTTGCCGCCGAGCAACGCATGGACCTGCCCGGCATAGAGAGCAAAATCAATGGCTTTGAGGACGCTCACGCCCGAGAACTGTTTGCTGATATTACAGGCTTCCAGTACGGCGGTGGTGTTAAGCATTTTCACTCCACAATTGAACAAAAGAGAAATTACATTAATAATGTTCAAAAGCGTAGACGCCGATATATATTTACAACCGGGCGGAGATCACAAAATTTTTAAATAGATCGGCTAAACCCTGTGCATCACAAAATGATCTTTTTGCCGCACGCTTCACATTTTCTCATCCGGCATCTTCGAACATATGATCTAAATTTGAATAAGAGTTCATCTATGAGCGACAAACGAGCTGAAGAAGGACGCCAGGCCTGCCTGCCAATGGCGGAGGAAGAACTGCTGGCGCGGGTAGCCTGGTCTTACTACCACGACGGATTAACGCAGAACGATATCGGCGAACGACTCGGCCTGCCGCGTCTGAAGATTTCGCGGCTGCTGGAAAAGGGCCGACAGTCAGGCGTGATACGCGTGCAAATTAACTCGCGTTACGAGGGCTGTCTTGCGCTGGAAACGGCCTTGCAGCAACGGTTCAGTCTTAAAATTGCTCGCGTGCTGCCTGCGCAAAATACGCCTTTGATGAGCACGCGTTTAGGTATCGGCGCTGCGCAATCGCTGATGGGCGTGCTGGAGCCGGGACAGCTGTTGGCCGTAGGTTTCGGCGAAACCACCATGAGCTGCCTGCAACATTTGAGCGGATTTATCGGCTCACAGCAGATTCGCCTGGTGACGCTTTCCGGCGGCGTTGGGCCGTATATGACAGGTATCGGGCAGCTCGATGCGGCCTGTAGCGTCAGCATGATCCCGGCCCCGCTGCGTGTTTCCTCTGCGCAGGTGGCAGAAATTTTACGCATGGAGTCGAGCGTGCGGGATGTGATCCTCGCCGCAATGGCTGCGGACGTGGCGGTTGTCGGCATTGGCGCGGTGAACCAGAAGCGCGACGCCACTATTCTGCGCTCCGGCTATATCAGCGAAGGAGAGCAACTGATGTACGCCCGTAAAGGAGCTGTGGGGGACATCCTCGGCTATTTCCTGCAAGCGGATGGCGAACTGGTGGATGGCCTGGAAATCCACCGCGAGTTACTGGGCGTGACGCTTGAAGACCTCTCGCATCTGC
>DALYUA010000178.1:0-6640 GCA_031993245.1 Buttiauxella sp.
TGGCCAGCGTTTCACTACCTGAAAAGCAGCAAGCTAATCTGAAAAACCTTGTCGTTCGCACCGCATCCGATCCGTCGGTTAACCCGGTAACCGGTACCGATCTTGGGGCCGTGCCACCCATTGAAAATGAAGCCACAGCGGCGCAGAAACCGAAAGCAGCACCGAAGAAAAAATAGCCTGCGGGTAAATAAACGGGAGAGGATCGCTCCCCTCCCGTTATTCCTTTTCAGGGGAATTCAGAGTTTTTGATGCAGATAATCGCTAAAGCGCGACCACATTCCACCTTTCTTCACTTCAGTGAGCGAAACCAGCGGCCAGTGAGCGATAAGTTTGTCGCGGTCAAAGAGCTCGATTTCACCCACGCGCTGATTTGCACTTAACGGCGCCGCCATATCCTGACGATCAAGCACGTATTTAGCTTTTATATTAGCGACTTCCGATTTTGGCAATGCCATATAAACATCCAGGGCCGTGCCTACATCAAACTTATCCGTATCACCGTACCAGATATGCTCCGTACCTATCTTTTTGCCTTTATGCAGAATTTGTACGGTGTCGAAGTTTTCCTGGCCCCAGTGCAGCAGTTTACGCGCCTGTTCCTCGCGCCCTTTCGGACTTTCAGCACCCATCACCACGGCAATCAGGCGTCGCTGCCCAACCACGCTTGAAGCAATCAGATTAAAACCGGCCCCGGACGTGTGGCCCGTTTTTAGCCCGTCGATGTTAAGATTTTTGTCCCACAGCAGGCCATTACGATTTTGCTGGGTGATACCGTTCCACGTCAGGCTGCGCTCGCTGTACATATGGTAGAACTCAGGTTCACCATGAATTATCGCCCGCGAAAGTATGGCCAGGTCATAAGCAGAACTGTGCTGGCCGGGTGCATCAAGGCCGTGAACGGTTTCGAAATGGCTATCGCGCAGACCAAGCTGCGAGGCGTATTTATTCATCAGCGCCACGAACTGTGGTTCGCCTCCGGCAACATAATCTGCGAGCGCCACGCAGGCATCGTTACCGGAATCGATAATCAGACCACGACTCAGATCGCGCACCGTCAGCCTGTCGCCGGGTTTTAAAAACATCAGCGATGAGCCTTTAAATACGGGGTTTCCCTGCGCCCAGGCGTCTTTTCCTACGGTGACAATGTCATCGGCGCTTATGCGCTTGCTGTCAATAGCGCGATCCACAACGTAGCCGGTCATCAGTTTGGTGAGGCTCGCCGGATTGCGTCTTACATGTTCATCAAACGCTGTCAGAACTTGCCCGGTGGTATAATCCATCAGCACCCAGGATGCCGCCTGAATTTGCGGCGCAGGCGGTGCGTTAACAAAAAGATCGTCGGCAAAAGCGGCATGAGCGGAAAATGACAGAACGGCAAAAGTAATAAACTGGCGGAGCTTCAACGAGGTATCCTCAACGACTTTATTTTCAGCCGCTCGTTTTACGGCAATTCATTAGTTTTTGCGCGGCAAAATTGCAAGGAAATATAACGTTTATTATTTTGTAATATTTTTGAGGCATTTTTGTGCAATTATTTCCCGATCTGGCCTGCGTATTATCTGATAATACCCTTCCCGGCCAGCATTGTATTGCCAGAGCCGCTGTTCATTTATATTGTGCCTTTTTGTGTGAATTTCACTCTAAAGGTACCAACATGGTGCAAAGTAAAAACTGGACGCCGGAACTTGAGGGCCTGCGGGGATTTGCCTCGCTTTGGGTGCTGCTGGGGCATATCTGCCTGCTGACCCAGTGCCGCATTCCTCTGCTTTACGATCCCGGTCTGGGGGTCGATCTCTTTATCTTATTGTCCGGTTATTTAATGGCGAAAAATTATCAGGACAGGCAGGAAAAAGAGCCCTGGCACAGCATTAATACATGGCGAATGTTCTGGTTAAGACGGTTTTTCAGGATTGCTCCCCTTTATTATTTACTGCTCATTTTTGCGCTTGTTTTTGGCGGCTGGTTTGGGGAAATGCGTAATATTATTGCCAGCGCGTGGCCTACGACTGCAACCCTCGCAAGCCGCTATGCCGACCATTCATTCATGAATATTGCCAGTCATCTGACTTTTGTTTTTGGATTTATCCCTGACTATTCATACCGGACGGTCTTACCCGACTGGAGTATCGGGCTGGAAATGCAGTATTACCTGCTGTTTCCGTTCATCATGTTAATCATTATGCGTTTTGGGTTTGCCATATCCTCGGTGATGCTGATGCTGTTTTGCCTCGCCGCCCGCTGGCTGCTGCCGGATTATTTCGAGGCCTTCCCGATGCCGTCAATGATCCTGATTAAGCTGCCTTTTTTCATCGCTGGCATGTTGATATCCCAGGCAATACGTTACCAAAAGGTCTATTACCTGGCTCTGGCGTTGCTTGCTCCTGTCATCGCCTGGCAAATGCGCATTGCGGAAAACCACCTGCGCCTGATTGTTGAATGCCTGCTGATCGTCGGTATGACCGGCCTGCTCTGGAATCCGGAAAAAAACGGCCGTTTTAGCCGGCTTGCGCATTACCCACGCCATCTCCTGACGCGCCCGGTAAGTCTGTTTTTGGGCGATGTCTCTTACTCGGTTTACCTGCTGCACCTGATGATTGTGATCCCGGTCATTGGTCTGCTGGTTCATACCACGGCTTTTAGCCATTTGCCTTCCCCGGTGCGTTTTCTGGTTGTTTCAGGCATATGCCTGCCGGTAACTTATCTCATTGCGTTCTTCCTGTACCACCGGGTTGAAAAGCCAGGTATTGCCCTGGGTAAGCGCATAATCAATCGCAAGGCCATGCAGCCGCAAAGTCTGACGCCTTAGCCGCGGGTTTTCTTCTGATGCCATGACAAATGAGTTACCATTAAGCCAGACCTTCATCAGCTTAATGGTAACCTCCGTGCCTGATACCGTACTGCAGCCCACCTTTATCTTCCACGATTACGAAACCTTCGGTAAGAGCCCGTCGCTTGACCGCCCTGCACAGTTTGCCGCCATCCGCACCGATGAGCAGTTCAACGTTATCGGCGAGCCGGAAGTGTTTTACTGCAAGCCTGCGGACGATTATTTGCCCCAGCCGGAAGCGGTAATGATTACCGGCATTACGCCTCAGCAGGCGCTGGCGCGCGGCGAGAATGAAGCCGCGTTTGCGAAACGCATACACGATATTTTCACCGTGCCGAAAACCTGCGTGGTGGGCTACAACAACGTGCGCTTTGATGATGAAGTGACGCGCAATATTTTCTATCGCAACTTTTACGACCCTTACGCCTGGAGCTGGCAGAACGATAACTCACGCTGGGATCTGCTGGACGTCATGCGTGCCTGCTATGCGCTGCGCCCGGAAGGCATTGTCTGGCCGGAAAACGAAGAGGGCCTGCCGAGCTTCCGTCTTGAGCACCTGACCAAAGCCAACGGTATTGAGCATGCTAATGCACATGATGCGATGTCTGACGTATACGCTACCATCGCTTTGGCGCAACTGGTGAAAACCCGCCAGCCGCGTATGTTTGATTATCTTTACAGCCACCGCTCTAAACAAAAGCTGACGACGCTGATTGATATTCCGCAGATGAAACCGCTGGTGCACGTCTCCGGCATGTTCGGCACCTTACGCGGCAACACCAGTTGGATTGCACCGCTTGCCTGGCATCCGGAAAACCGCAACGCGGTGATTATGGTAGACCTTGCCGGTGATATTACGCCTCTGCTTGAGCTGGATGCCGATACGCTTCGCGAACGTTTATACACGCCGAAAGCTTCCCTCGGGGATGCGGCAGCCGTGCCGGTCAAACTTGTTCATCTCAATAAATGTCCGGTGCTCGCCGTCGCCAATACCCTGCGCCCTGAAGACGCGGAACGTTTGGGCATCAATCGCCAGCAGTGTCTGGAGAACCTGAAAGTCCTGCGCGAGCATCCGGGCGTGCGTGAAAAAGTGGTTGCCATTTTTGCCGAAGCCGAACCCTTTGTCCCCTCGGAAAATGTCGATACACAGATTTATAACGGTTTTTTTAGCGATGCCGATCGCGCGGCGATGCGCATTGTACTGCAGACCGAGCCGCAGAATCTTGGGACGCTGGATATTTCGTTCGTCGATAAGCGCATTGAGAAGCTGCTGTTTAATTACCGGGCGCGTAACTTCCCCGGCACGCTGGATGAAGCCGAGCAGCAGCGCTGGTTAGCGCATCGTCAGGAAGTGCTGTCGCAGGAAGCGTTACAGGCTTACGCTCTGGAGCTCGAAGCGCTATATAACCAGCATGAAGAAGATAAAGAGAAGACGGCGCTGCTGAAGGCGCTGTTCGAGTACGCGCAGTTCCTCGTAGGATAAGGCCATAAAAAAAGGCTCTCATTTGAGAGCCTTGATAAAATTCTTAGTCATTAAGAACTTCTTTGCAGGTCACTTTTAAAAACAAAGAAATATATCTTCTGGTTTACCCCAAAGAGCCGGAAACCACGCTTTTCGGCTCTTTGTCATCAATCTGAAGGCTCTCATTTGAGAGCCTTTTTTACGATGCAGTCGTTACGCTAAATCTTCGTTGAACTGCGGCACCGGATTACGGAAGCGACGAGTAACGAAGGCAAGATAGGTCAGGCCAATGGCTGCCCAAATCAGACCAAGAATCATCGAGCTTTCTTCCAGGTTAATCCATAGCGCCCCCACCGTCAGCGCGCCGCAAATTGGCAGCACCAGATAGTTGATGTGATCTTTGATGGACTTGTTACGGCCTTCGCGGATCCAGAACTGGGAAATTACCGACAGGTTCACGAAGGTGAACGCCACCAGCGCACCAAAGTTAATCAGTGCCGTCGCGGTTACCAGGTCGAACTTCACCGCAAACAGCGCAATGATACCAACCAGAACCACGTTCAGCGCCGGGGTACGCCACTTCGGATGGATATAGCCGAAGAAACGCTCCGGGAACACGCCGTCACGACCCATCACGTACATCAGGCGAGATACGCCAGCGTGTGCGGCCATACCTGAAGCCAGGACGGTCACGCAGGAGAAAATCAGAATGCCGAACTGGAAGGCTTTGCCTGCCACGTAAAGCATGATTTCTGGCTGTGATGCATCCGGATCTTTAAAGCGAGAGATATCCGGGAAGTACAGCTGCAGAAAGTAAGACACCACGACGAAGATCACGCCGCCGATCAGGGCAGTCAGGAAAATCGCTTTTGGAATAACACGGCCCGCATCCTTGGTCTCTTCCGACAGCGAACTGATGCCGTCGAAGCCGAGGAACGAGAAGCAAAGGATGGTGGCGCCGGTGATCATCGGCACGACGTTAGCCTGCTCTGACCAGAATGGTTTGGAGCTGGTCAACGTGCCGGCACCTTCGCCGTTTGCCACGCCGTAAATAACCAGACCGGTAATAACCGCCATGACAACCATCTGCAACACAACAATCAGGCTGTTGAAGTTCGCTACGGTTTTAATGCCGCGCAGGTTGGAGACAGTCATAAAGCCAACCAGCAGCACGACGAAAATCCACGAAGGAATAGACGGCACCAGCGCTTCGAAATAGATTTTAGCCAGCAGGATGTTGATCATCGGCATAAACAGATAATCAAGCAAAGAGGACCAGCCCACCATAAAGCCGACCACCGGGTGGATAGCTTTCTGAGCGTAGGTATAGGCGGAACCCGCTGACGGGAAACGGCGAACCAGCTTTCCGTAACTTAACGCGGTAAACAAAATTGCCACAAGGGCAAACGCGTAAGCCGTCGCGACATGTCCGTCGGTAAGGCCAGATACAATACCAAATGTATCGAACAGCGTCATAGGCTGCATATAAGCGAGGCCCATCATAACGACCGGAATGAGCGTCAGGCTCTTGCGGAGTTCGATACGTGAATTTGCACCTGCGGTGACGTTAAGCGACATGGCTATTCTCCCAAACGGCGAATGCCTGCGCAAAAGCAAAAAACTGCCCCATCTTGTTTTCCTCGGCGACACGACTGTCGTTTTTTAAAAGCTAATATCTATCCGGTACGAAGCCCGGCCTCTTGGTTTTTTTGGCGAATGCCTGTTTGACTACTAAGACTCAATGCAAAAAAATAACCGACGCGTTTAACGTCGGTTTTTTTATCTCATTTTGAGAGGCGCATATTTTGCACCAATTCGAGGCAGGATGACAAGATGTTGAGGCCCTGATTAACAATTTCTTTTTCGGCGGTTAAAGGTACCAGGAATCTGATGACGTTTGCGCGCACTCCGCAGGATAAAAGAACAAGCCCCTGACGGCCCGCCTCCTGCACCAGCGCGGTAGTGAGCTCCTTATCCGGACGGTGGCTGTCGCGCCCTTCAACCAGCTCCATAGCAATCATTGCGCCGTATCCGCGCACGTCGCCGATGCAGTCGAATTGTTCGGCCAGCTGATGCAGCCTTGTCGTAATTTGCTCGCCGATGGCCTGAGCACGCTGGTTGAGCTGCTCTTTCTCGATGATATCCACCACGGCCAGGGCCGCGGCGATAGCGACAGGCGACCCGGCGTAGGTGCCGCCGAGCCCGCCCGGCAGCGCTTTATCAAACAAAGCTTTTTTCCCCACCAGCGCCGAAAGTGGGAAGCCGCCCGCCAGGCTTTTCGCCATGGTGATCAGATCCGGTTCAACTTCGCTGTGCTCAATAGCGAAGGTTTTACCAGTCCGGCAGAAGCC
>DALYUA010000179.1:0-6634 GCA_031993245.1 Buttiauxella sp.
TGCACTTCAAGCGCGTAGCTTACGGGGTTAACGGCGTGCAGGGCCTCATCTTCCTCATCGGCAAACAGATCGATATCCAGCTGGAAGCCCGTCGGCTTTTTGGTTAGCTGTTGATGGTGACGCTGCCAGCACTGCTGCAGGGCATGGCGCTCCGGCACCAGGTTTGCCAGCAGTTCACCGTGTAGCGCAGCGCTTGACTGTAAGGCACGAACCAGGCCTTCGGCCTGCTGGCGGGCGGCCTCGGGCGCGACGTTATGTGCGGTGCTGAACCGTCTGAACAGCTCAACGGTTTGTGCTGCAAGCGCGCTTTGCAGCAACGCTGTGCGTTGGGCGCGACGTTCGCTGCTCATGGCATCGGTTAACCATTCCAGCAGGCGATGCATATTTCGGCTGTCCAGCGCCTGTAGTGTTCCCCACCGTTTTCCTGCCTGGCCAACTAAACGCTGTACGCCATCATCCACGCTCACATCCTGGGTAAACCGGGCATCGAATGGGGTAATCGTCCAGATCAGGCCCGGCAAGGTAGAGTGGGCTCCTTGGGTGTTATCCACCCAGCGGGCAAGTGTTTTACCGGCAGATTTTACCTCCGCACGGCCGGTTGCGGCGTTGCAGACCAGCAGCGTATCTGGCTCCAGGCGGTCGGTATAGTAATCAATTTGCGCCAGCGGAATGTCGATAATATCCACGTTGCTGAGTGCGGGGGCATTGCTTAACGTCAGACAAACTTCCGCGCAAAGCGCCAGCAAATCCTGCTGCGCCAGGCTGACGGGCGATCCAGTCTCGTCGTTAAACAGCGGGCAGATCATCACGTCAGCCTGTACTTCCGGCTCATCGGGCGTGGCCGGGATCAGAAATCCTTCGGCAGGGAGCAGGAAGGTGTCGACCAGCAAACTGGCCGGAGCGAGATACCGCGTTGTTTCGCCAATATGATGCAGCGTGTCGCTCAGATGCTGCCACCGGGCCGTTAAAGCAGCGTCATCCCCCCACAGCATGGCCAGCAGCGAAACGCGATCGGCTGACGTTAACCAGGGGATCAGATCGGCCATTTGCTGCCAGAGCGCGTCGTCGAGATGGTGTTGACGCCGAAGCTGCGCATGATAACAGCGCGCAATGTCGGAAACCTGCTGGCTGGAAATCCCCGCTATAACCTGCGCCTGGCGACGGGTTTGCAGTTCGGCAAGGCGTGCGGCAATCACGCTGGATTGCGCGATACGCGGCTCAGGCTGGTCGTGATATTCACGGATTATCCGCTGCGCCACGTCGCTTTCGCTAAACAAAGTCAGCAGCAGCGGAAAATTTTCAGCAACCGGGGCGGCTTTTGAGGTAAAGCGAACGGCAAGCGTAGCTGCGGAATGTCCCGGATTAATATGCGTCAGGTAATCCAGCGTTTTTTCGCCGAGCGTAACCTCAATGCGCCCGGCGTGATTCGCCAGCAGCGCGCGGAGTAAATGATGTTTACCGGCTACGGAACGCCCGTATAAACCCAGCGTTAACGGCTGTTCAGACAGCGCTTCAAGCTGATGCTGGCGGCGCTGCAACGGCAGTAATCGCGCCAGCAGGCTGTCGGCTTCGCTTTCTAACAGCGGTGCATGAGCGCGGGTATCCTGAATCCAGTTCGCAAGGTTATGCAGCACGGCTTTTTGGTGACTCACGGTTGGCTGACTCATTTTTGATAGACGCTCCCGCTGTCAATCCAGTAATGGCTTGCGCCGCTGTAGCTGCCGGCGAGGGTGTTAAGTTTAAAACTTAGCTGGTTGAGCGGCACTTTGCTGCCGTCCTGCAGCCAGGCTTCCGCTAACACAAAGGCGTTGGCGTCGCGCGTCTGCTGCAAGCGCACGTTCAGCACGCCGTCGCCAGCTATGGATTTTGCGAGAGATGCCGAGTTAATCGCCAACGTATAAAGCGGCGTGGCGGGCCAGCGGGCGTTATCCAGCTGTCGGAAACCGAGGCAGGCATTACCGCGCAGCGGGAAGTGCAGGCGGGTATCCAGCGTGGCTTTCGGGTTATCTAGATCGATATCCCGATACCAGACGTTTTCTTCGCTCAGCACGTTATTGCCGTCGAGCATCCCGAGGTAGCGCACGGTGGAGTAGGCCTGAATATCAGCGGCTTTAAAGTTAAAGCCGGGCAGGCGCAAATCCATCGCCAGGCTGCACAACATAGCGCCCACGGCGGCGGTAGATTTCGGATTGCCAATGCGGCCTTGCTGGCTGAAGGGATACCATTCGTGGGTCTGGTAGTTATCAAGCCAGACGATACGGTTCACCGGCACCGGCTGAAGTTGACGTAGTAAAGCCTGCACGCCGGGCAAACAGGCAGGGCGGCCGGTGACCAGTAAAACGTCGCAGCAGTAGTGGCTGATAACTTCGCACAGCGCCTGTAGCGGCGCGGTGAGGGTAAATTGCCCGGCCATCAGCGCTTCCTGCAAAGAGGCAAGCTCTACCTGCACCGGTACGCTGAACAGATCAAACGCCGGAGCGTCCGCCGGCAGCGCATGCTGTACAGCCTGCTGGACATAGTTGATGACATTGTCCGTTGGGCGCTTTGTTAACAGCTCGCCAAAGGTGGCTTCAAGCGTCGCCTGACGATCGTCCGGATCGCTGTTTTCCCAGTAGTTCAGCACGGCGTGGCCGAGCGGGATAAACAGTTGCAGCGCAGTTTGCTGACGCAATGTCCCGCGAGTATCCATGCGGCCCGACTCGCCAAACAGCGTGGTCATCAGTCCGGTAACGTCAGCCACGCCCGCCTGATGAATTTTCGCCTGCAAAGCGGGGAGCACGCAGCGTTGAATCACATCCAGCAGAATGTCATCGCCCGCCACTTTAAACCCTTCGCGGAACAGCAGGCGTGGCGCAATCTTCACGTTGCTGCCCACGCCGTCATCGAGCTGATACTGCGTGATAGCCATATCCGTGGTGCCGCCGCCAATATCGATGGAGGCGACGCGCAGGGTTTTACCCTCTGGCTCATCTTCGCTAAGCATTCGATCCGGGCGTGCCAGACGACGGAAGAACGTCCCGCTTTGTCCGGCGTAATTCACTATCGCTTCGTTATACAGCCAGACGAGCTGCCCGCAGGTGGCTTCGTCCCATTCCATATGCACGGTGGGCACCGGCACCACGCTTTTCTCTTTGTCACGTTCGAGTTCAAAGCCTTCGTCTGCCGGATGCCATTCCATCGCTTTCCACACCAGGCCCACGGCTTCGCGCATCCTCTGGCTGAACAACTCGCGTTCCTGTTTTGGCATGGCGGAAGGCAGGGTGAGGATCAGATTGCGTAGCTGGCGAGGGGCGTTAAGGTGCCCCATGCTCTGGCGCGAACCGACGCTGTTGATCTGCATCAGCGCCTGTGCCAGCAGTTCGCACAGCATCAGCGTCATCAGCGAGCTGCGGCTGTACTGCGGCGAGAAGACGGGCAGGCGTTCGTCCATCGGCAGACCATACAGCGGCTGGCCGTCGTCGTTCATCAGGTTCATCAGCGGGAAGGCGGTAGCGAGCGGTTCGCGCTGGGTTTTTACGCCCATCTGGCTAAAGCGCCAGTCCTGGCTTGCGGGGGTCTCATCCCACAGGTAGCGACGCGGGCTGGAAATGCCGCTGGCGCCTTCCGTGCCAAGACGTTCGCTCGCCATACGTCGCGCTTCGCTGCCCACACGAGTAATAGACGGCCAGACGAACGCGTCATCCCGGCCGCTTTCCACGGAGAAATGCTGCTTGCCGAATCTGGCTTCTGAAAACTCAAGGCGGCTGGTAAACATCGCCTCGTTGATAAATTGCGGTTCGCTCAGGGAGCGGATTTGCAGTTCTGCCGTCTGGCGCAGGCCGTCGTTGGCTTCGCCATGATCTTCAATAAGCACGCCGCAGGTATGGGTATTGCCCACATCCAGCACCAGATCTACGGGGATCGCAGGGGATTGCAGGGTCGCGGCGACAATCTTCACTTCCGGCACGGCAAGCTGGGCGCCCAGCATCTCAAGAATATTAAGATAGTGCCCCTGGTATTCGAACATCTTCATCGCGGTGGCGATTTCACGTTCGGTGCGTGATTCATGTTGCGTGACGTAGTGCGTGAACACTTCGCGCAGCCAGCCGTCTACCCAGGTCTGGTCGAGGAAATCGTGGATCTCCTGGTTCTGCCAGGCCAGCGCAAACCGGGCGCCGTTACGCACATCGTTTTGCGTCGGTGCAAGATGGGTCGCGGAGGTGTCATCCGCATAAACTTTGGTGTCCAGCGCAATGCTTACGCGCACCGTATTACCTGCGGAATCCGGTGTTTCAAGGCAGCGGATCTGCACCCGCGCCCAGTTATCCGGCCCGCCAACAAAAGTACGCGGCGGGTTAAAACGCTGAAACGGTAGCGGCAGCCAGGTTTTATCCAGCACTTTGAGCGAGTGGCCGAGAGTAAGGGTGCTTTCAGGCTTTACGACTTCCGGCTCGCCCTCTTCGGTATCAGACAGAGTAAACCTGCCGGGCACCACGTCGTAATCGAGACGCAGCAGTGGGCCGTTAGCGGTTTTACGCACGAAACGCCCCGTGTGCGGGGCATTTGGTTGCGGGGCGAGGCCAAAATCCAGAAACTGGATGCCGCTGTCTTTGATGAGCGTAACGCTCGGCTTGTAGTGGAACAGATTGGCAAGCATAAGGTTAATTACTCATTTTTTTAAACGTCATCGGCACCACCGTATCGCCTTCGTAGCGTCCGCTGCACTCGGCCACGTCGTTATCGCCAGGCTTACAGGAAATCTCCGGCATCGGATAGCGTGAGCCATCGCTGCAACGAGCGCTGCCGCGCGTTTTGATCATTAACGTACCGGACGACTGCAGTCCGGAGAAGACCTCGACCTTACAAGCAATATTGTCGCCGTGGACCAGGCGCGCGGTGCCTTTATTGTTGGCAATCTGGTAGCGCAGACTCGGCGGCTTGCCGGTAATGGGATCTTTTACATCGATCAGCACGCGCCATGTGCCGTTAAGGAATTTTGTCGAACCAATTTTTACCGCATCTGCAGGCAGAACGAGCGCGTTTTTCGTTACGTCTGACGAGGCTGCCGGAGCTTGTCCAGCGACAGGAGGCGTAATCACGGCGGCCTCGGTTAACGGTAGCGTTGATTTTTCAGCTACGGCAACGGGCGCGGCATCAACAGTCTGAATGATGGCAGGCTTAATCGGCTGCGGTTCAGGCGCCGCTTTCGCTAAGGCTACAGGCGGCTGAGCAGGGGTCGATAAAAATTTGTACGCAACAGGCGTGGCGATAAGCGCCAGCGCAGCGGCGGCGACGGGCAGGAGCCAGAGACGAGATTTTGACTTCGTGACGGCGACCGGCTGTGGCGCAGGAGCAGCTTGCGCGAGTAGCGGTTCTGGCTGCGGAGCAACAACCCGAGGCTGAACGGTATAAACAAGCGGTTCGTCAGGCTCGCTATAGGCCATTTCTTTTACCGCAACAGGCTCTTGCGTCACGATAGGCTCAGCTTCTGGCTGCGGCGGTTCCGGAATGAAGGCGATCGTCGGCTCCGGCGCCTCGACCACGCGCAGGCAATCCAGCACGTCTTCGCGCGCGCCCTGGTTAAGATTTACAAAGCCCCAGAAGGTGATGACAGGTTTACCGTCCACCAGATAAACATGCTGGCTGCCGGGAAATTGCAGGGCATTGGCCAGCAGCGAACCGAAAAGCTGAATGGCGGTTTTTTCCGCCTGCTGGCAGCGCTGGATAAGCGTCGCGACGTTTGCCTGGCAATTATCCAGATAACGCAGCGCCTTTTTACGCTGTTCGCTGCTTGCGGCGGCCCAGCTCAGCACGCTGCCTTCGAACGGAGCATACCAGTCTACCCGGTCGCCTTCATCGTTGGGCTGTGGAATAGCGAGGCTATCCGCCACCGCATGCTGCTTTCGCAGGCGTAAGGTTTCGCGTATCTGTAAAGCCGAGTCGAACACTGCCTGTCCGTTTTCGCCCAGCGCCAGGAAATCATCCAGGCATCCGCTGCGCAGTAATGTTTTTGCCACGTCTGTCATCCTGCTGTTAACAACTCATTTCGAGCCATCTTCACGCGTTCCATTCTACCGCCTCCGGCATTAAGCAAACGGCAGAAGAGACGACAAATATTTCTAATTATTGGGGGATTGCGATTAAGTCACTGGGGAGGCGGCGGGTTTTGTGCTAAGCATAAAACTCTGTTTGATATAAAGGATGCGAACGTATGCCGGAACAACTGCCGTTATTACTGGTCCAGATGGGCCATCCGCCCGAGGATATACGTGCTGCGGTGGGCGAGCAGCCACAGTGGTTCCTTGCAGCGCTTGGCGAGGTGGGAGCTGTACAGATCGTATGCCCGTTTGAAGGCGAAGCGCTGCCGGCGGTCGGCACATTCCGCGCGGCGGTGATCACCGGCTCCTGGGCAATGGTAACGGACCATGCGGAGTGGAGTGAGCGCACCGCTGAGTGGACGCGGGAAGCGGTGCTTGCCGGCGTGCCCGTACTCGGCGTGTGTTACGGGCATCAGCTTATGGCCTACGCGCTGGGCGGGGCGGTGGATTATCATCCGCAGGGAAGCGAAGTGGGGCAGATTGCCGTTATGCTTAATGCCGCAGCGCAGCACGACCCGCTATTGCACGATCTACCAGCGACGTTCGATAGCTTCCTT
>DALYUA010000180.1:0-6629 GCA_031993245.1 Buttiauxella sp.
CTCCGGGTTTATTACGGATGCAATGACTATAGGTCAGACGATACCTCTGTTCTCCCATACCATCGATCATGATGCCTCTGGCAGTGCCATCATTACAGGGGGGACCCAACAAACAGAAGCCCTGACGCTCACTGCTCGCTACTTCAAAACGGGAACGGTTGTGTCACCAGGCCTGGCTAATAGTACAGCAACGTTGACCCTGTCATATAATTAGCGAAATGCTTAAAGATGAAGGGAATAGCAAACTGACACCTGTTAAAAGCAAAAACCCCGCTCAATGACGCGGGGTTTGTTGTTTCTGGATGCCGGACTAAAAGTGAATCGCCGGAAACCGGACCTGTTACTAAACTCACCAGCTTTAACCATAATTAAAAGAAGCTTATAACAGGCAAATACAAGGAGGCTGTATGGCTAAGAAAATCCTGGTTCCTGTCGATATTTCGGAAATGGAACTGACGCAGCAGGTTATCCCTCATGTGGAAGAGTATGCAAAGCACGACGATGCGATGATCCACTTCCTCGCGGTTATTTCCGACTACACCTGTGTCATTGCCAGCATAAGCCCAGTGATGCAGATAACTTTACGCATGTAAATTCCCCATAATAGAGAAGACGCTATTTTTATCGACATCGCTGCGATGAGACTTTACGCTTTTTTCTTATGCTCCCTTATCAGGCATGTTAAAAAACGCGCCCTTGAAGTTTAACCCGAAGCGCCTCTTTTCGTGTTGCCCCTGGAGCGCTGCATATTCCATGCGCCTTTGCTATCTTTGCAGTCGGTTAGCCTTAGCTCTGTTATGGTAAATAAGGCCGGATAGCGTAGTGGTTAAATCCTATAGCCGTAAAATTAATATCCGCTTATCCAGCAGACTCGCTATATTTTATATAGCATCTAATAAATGTAAGAAATTCATGTGGTTGAGTGCCGAAAATACATTGTGATATGTTTAACAATCAGCATCACACTGCGCCAGAGAAATTTTCATTATCGGAGGCATTATGCAAAAGGCACTTATGCTGGAAAACAGACTCCTCGCTGCAATGGTGCATTCAGATATAGAGGCACTTGATTCTCTTATCGCAGACTCATTGATATTCATTAATCATGCAGGGCAAAAGGTTACCAAAGCACAGGATTTGGAAATGCTTTCTTCTGGATTGATTCACATTCAGGATATTACGCGGGAAAGCTTCAATTCCTGTGAATATTGTAATTGTCTGGTCGTGGATACATGCGTATCGATTATGGGCACATATGACGGCCAGAGCGCAAATGGCCGGTTTCATCATTTACGTACCTGGGCTGTGATCGATGAACGCTGGCAGGTTGTAGGTCTGAGAAGCTCAATTGCTTAATATCGTAAGGCAGGAAAAATAAATCTTACTCCGCCCCATTCTGTCCAAAATTATTTTGCATCGAATTTTGTCTATTACGGCCTGGGTTACGCTTCGGCGGTGCCGGATATTAAAGGGAGGGAGGCGGCGGCCATGGAGTCGTTGGGCGGTATCGTCGCTAAATTCAGCCTGCCGGGTCGCCGGGTTGAAAAGCATGTGCTGAGCGGTACGCCAAAATATCATATCCTCCAGTTGGCCGATGACGTTGATGCTGACGTGATTATCCTGGCTTCACACAGGCCGAGCATGTCTACCTATCTGCCTGGTTCCAATGCCGCGGCGGTAGTACGCCATGCAAAATGCTCGGTGCTGGTTGTACGCTAACAGGTGTAGCGGGCAGGCATAAAAAACCCCGCAAGTGCGGGGTTTGTTGGTTAGCGCGGCTAGTGCTTATTGCAGCAGAGAAATATCCGCCACCTGCAGGAACAGCTCGCGTAACTTCTCAAGCATGGTGAGGCGGTTGATACGCAGCTCTTTGTCTTCTGCATTCACCATCACCTTGTCGAAGAACTCGTCCACCGGCTCGCGCAGGTTGGCCAGCTCTTCCAGCGCTTCCTGATAGCGGCCTTCGCTGAAATAGGGTGCAAGCTTATCGCGCAGTACAACCACCTGCAGGGCGAGATTGATTTCCTCCGGCTCCTTCAGTGTGGATGCGTTAACGCGATCGTTCAGTTGTTCGCCAGACTTCGCCAGGATATTGGAAACGCGTTTGTTTGCCGCAGCCAGCGCTGCCGCCGCTTCCAGAGTACGGAAGTGGGAGACGGCCTTCATGCGCGCATCGAAATCTGCCGGTTTGGTTGGACGACGCGCCAGCACAGCCTGGATAGTATCCACGCTGTGGCCTTCTTCCTGATACCAGGCGCGGAAGCGGCCCAGCATAAAGTCGATAACGTCATCCACAACCTTTTCGTTGGTCAGCTTGCTGCCGTAGAGGCGCACGGCTTCTTCGGTCAGGGTTTGCAGATCGAGCGGCAGGTTCTTCTCAACGATGATACGCAGCACGCCAAGGGCGGCACGGCGCAGAGCAAACGGGTCTTTGTCGCCTTTCGGATGCTGGCCGATACCGAAGATGCCCGCGAGGGTGTCCATCTTATCGGCAATCGCTACCGCACACGCAACCAGGTTAGACGGCAGCTCATCGCCCGCGAAACGCGGCTGATACTGTTCGTTCAGCGCAACGGCCACGTCTTCGGCTTCGCCGTCGTGACGCGCATAGTGCATGCCCATCACGCCCTGGGTGTCGGTGAATTCGAACACCATGTTGGTCATCAGGTCGCATTTGGACAGCAGGCCGGCACGGGTCGCATGATTCACGTCGGCGCCAATCTGCCCGGCAATCCAGCCGGAAAGCGCTTCGATGCGGTTGGTTTTATCGCGCAGCGTGCCGAGCTCTTTCTGGAACAGCACGGTTTCCAGACGCGGCAGGTTATCTTCCAGACGCTTTTTGCGGTCGGTATTAAAGAAGAATTCGGCATCCGCCAGACGCGGGCGCACTACCTTCTCGTTACCGGAGATAATCTGCTGCGGGTCTCTCGATTCGATGTTGGCGACGAAGATGAAGTTTGGCAGCAGTTTGCCGTCGTTTGCATACACCGGGAAGTATTTCTGGTCGCCCTTCATGGTGTGAACCAGCGCTTCCGCAGGCACCGCGAGGAATTTCTCTTCGAATTTTGCCGTCAGCACAACCGGCCATTCAACCAGCGAGGTCACTTCTTCAAGCAGGCTTTCACTCAGATCGGCATTGCCGCCAATTTTGCGGGCCGCTTCTTCAGCGCCTTGTTTGATGACCGCTTTACGCTGTTCGTAGTCGGCGATAACTTTGCCGCGCTCCAGCAGAATCTGCGGATACTGGTCGGCGTTATCGATGGTGAATTCCGGCTCGCCCATAAAGCGGTGGCCGCGGATCACACGATCGGACGCGATACCCAGGATAGTGGCCGGAATAACCTCATCGCCCAGCAGCAGGGTAACGGTGTGGACCGGACGCACGAAGTGCGTATCGTTGGCGCCCCAGCGCATCAGTTTTGGAATCGGCAGTTTGGTCAGCGCGGTGGCAATCATCGCAGGCAGCAGCGTTTGCACGCTTTCGCCTTTAACGTGCGCACGGTACATCAGCCATTCGCCTTTGTCGGTTGCCAGGCGTTCAGCCTGATCGACGGTGATACCGCAACCGCGTGCCCAGCCTTCAGCGGCCTTGCTCGGTTTGCCTTCGGCATCAAAGGCAGCAGAAATGGCCGGGCCGCGTTTTTCAACTTCGCGGTCAGGCTGAGAGGCGGCCAGATTAGCGATTTTCAGCGCCAGACGGCGCGGTGCCGCAAACCATTTCACTTCGCCGTGCGCGACGTTCGCCGCGTCCAGTTCCGCCGTTACGTTCGCAGCAAAGGATTCCGCCAGGCTGCGCAGGGCTTTTGGTGGCAGCTCTTCAGTGCCGATCTCCACCAGAAAAGTTTTTTCAGACATGCCAGCCTCGTTATTTATTCTTATTGCACATCGGGAAGCCAAGCGCTTCACGGGAAGCGTAATAGGCTTCGGCCACGGCTTTGGTCAGAGTACGAATACGCAGAATGTAGCGCTGACGCTCGGTAACCGAGATGGCTTTACGCGCATCCAGCAGGTTAAAGCTGTGTGCCGCTTTCAGAATGCGTTCGTAAGCGGGCAGCGGCAGCGGATTTTCCAGCGCCAGCAGGTGCTGCGCCTCTTTCTCATACTGCTCGAAGCAGGAGAAGAGGAAATCCACATCGGCGTGTTCGAAGTTATAGGTTGATTGCTCGACTTCGTTCTGATGGAAGACGTCGCCGTAAGTGGTTTTACCCAGCGGACCGTCGCTCCAGACCAGATCGTAAACGCTGTCCACGCCCTGGATATACATCGCCAGGCGCTCTAAACCGTAGGTGATTTCCCCGGTGACAGGCTTACATTCCAGGCCGCCAACCTGCTGGAAGTAGGTGAACTGCGTCACTTCCATGCCGTTGAGCCACACTTCCCAACCCAGACCCCAGGCGCCCAGCGTCGGGTTTTCCCAGTTGTCTTCTACGAAGCGAATATCATGGATAGTCGGATCCATACCCAGCTCTTTAAGCGACCCGAGGTACAGCTCCTGAATGTTGTCCGGCGAGGGCTTAATGACCACCTGGAACTGATAGTAGTGCTGTAAGCGGTTCGGGTTCTCACCGTAACGGCCATCCGTTGGACGACGGGATGGCTGCACATACGCGGTGGCCATCGGTTCTGGCCCTAAAGCCCGCAGGCAGGTCATCGGGTGAGAGGTGCCTGCGCCGACTTCCATGTCCAGAGGTTGAACAATGGTGCAGCCCTGGCGGGCCCAGTAATCCTGTAAAGTCAGGATCAGGCCTTGAAAGGTCCTGGTGTCAAACTTTTGCATGTTGATTTCGCACGCGTTCGAGTGGGTTTAAAGTGAAGCGGCCAGTATACCCGTTGACCGCAAGATATACAGCCCGAATCCACGTGCAAATCGGGGCTGTTTGGCTGCTGTTGCGGGTTTATAAGGTCGAAAGGTGTAAGAATTGACCGCTTTCGTCAAAAGAACAGGTAAATCCTTCCTGGCGCGTGGTACTGCCCTTTATCTCAAAACTTCCCTGATACTGCTTAAGATCGATGACGCTTATTCGCTGAGCGCGGGTGTTATAGCGATGCGCCGCTTCTTGTTTACAGGTTTCCACCATTGCGGCGTTGTGCACAACCGGCGGGTGCGCCTGCTGAGCGAACTGGGGGTGTGGTTCGGTGCTGCAGGCACTTAACAGGAAAGCCGTGAGGGCCAGCGCCCAGCAGCTATTTTTCTTTTCTGGCATCATCATTAGTTATCGGTACATTAAAATTGTTGTAGTTATTCACTATTTACGAGCAACAGGCTTTCTGCAAACGCGAAAAAGCGACTGATTTATATTTTAAGATTTTTACAGGGGACCGCATGCAGCAAAAAATTAACTGGATTGACAACCTGCGCGGCATCGCATGCCTGATGGTGGTAATGATCCATACCACAACCTGGTATATTACGAATGCGAGCCTGGTCACTCCATTTAGCTGGGATTTGTCGAATGTGCTGAATTCGGCCTCGCGCGTTAGCGTCCCGTTATTTTTTATGATCTCCGGCTATCTGTTTTTTGGCGAACGTAGCGCCCGGCAACGCCATTTCCTGCGCATCGGCCTGTGCCTGCTTTTTTACAGTGTGATAGCGCTTATCTATATCAGGCTTTTCACGCCGATCAGCGCCGGGCTTTCGCTGCGTTATATTCTGCAAAAACCCGTCTTTTATCACCTGTGGTTTTTCTTCGCGATAATCGTTATCTACCTGCTTTCACCGCTCATCGAGGTGAAAAAAACCAATGCGATGGTGGTGCTTGGACTGATGGTCCTGCTGGGCGTGTTGGCTAACCCGAACACCGTGCCGCAAACGCTGGGCAACGTAAAATGGCTGCCCATCAACCTCTATATTCGCGGCGATACCTTCTATTACGTGCTCTATGGCCTGTTAGGCAGGGCGATTGGCATGCTGGAAACGCAAAAGGGCTGGATAAGCGCGCTGGCGGGAGGGCTGTTCGCGCTTTGTGTGATGTCGATTTCATTGGGTACGCATAACCAGTTAGAAATAAACGGTAATTTTGCTGACACTTTCTACGTTTACTGCGGGCCGCTGGTCTTTATCGCCGCTATCAGCCTGCTGGTGCTGGTAAAGAACTGCCTCAACTCGCGGCCATTGCCGGGCCTGGCATTTATCTCGCGTTACTCGCTGGGAATTTACGGTTTTCACGCACTGATAATCCATTTTCTGCGCACGCATGGTTACCAGATAACAAGCTCGCCCGTGCTGGATATTCTGTGGATTTTCGGCGCGACGCTGATCGGTAGCGTACTGCTGTCGATGGGATTGCAGCGTATCGATACCCGCAAGCTGGTGAGCTAAGCGTTGCGGGAGCGGGCGCGGTGGAGCTGGCGTGGCGAGGAAAATCCTGCGGCCACGGCAGCCTGCTCCATACGACAGCCCTGCAATAAACGCTGCTCGGCAACTGCAAGCCGCAATTGCTCCAGATAGTCCCGCACCGATATTCCCAGATGCTGCTGAAAAAGCCGTGATAAATGGCGTGGGCTGACGTGCACTTTATCGGCAATAGCCTGCACGCTCCAGGCGGATTCGGGAGCCGCTGAAAGCAAATCCTGAGCGCGATGTACCGCCGGATGAATATGGTTGCGATAGCGCAGCCAGGGTGAAAGCT
>DALYUA010000181.1:0-2640 GCA_031993245.1 Buttiauxella sp.
CAGGATATGTTTATAAGGAGCTGACAATGAAACGATCTCTTGCCTTAACCTCATTACTGCTATCTGTGGGACTGATCACCACCGCCGCTCAATCGGCGGAAGATGTCGCAGCGGACCGCGTTACCGGGTTGAATGAAATTGGCTTGATTTCCGTCAATGGCATTGCCGGTAGCGTACAGGACGTGGAAAAAATGATTGCTCTGAAGGCAGACGAACAAGGTGCGTCTTATTACCGCATTATCCAGATGCAGGAAAATCATCAGGCGGATAGCTGGCGCGCCCAGGCAATTCTTTACGCATGATTCGCCCCTGCCCGATCGGCTATAAAGCCGCGCTCGGCGCGGCTTTATAGCTTATAAAACGATCGTTCCATGATCCAAATCACGTAATTGATTAATATTTAGTTACATTTGATGTTTAAATGTTAACGCCAGCCTGCCGTTGAAGGTGCACTATGAATCCTTCCATCAGGCGTTATCTATGATAAAAACCTTAAGGCATCCCGGACTTGGCGCGAAACTTTCGCTGTTGACCGGTTTTAGCGTTGCGCTTCTTTTTCTTCTTTTTACTTTTGCACTCAGCCAGCGCGCCAGCCAACAGCTTGAATCCCTGGCGCTTGAAGATTTGCACAATCAGGTCAGCGGCGTTAGCGATATGGCGCAAATGTTTGACAGCAGCCTGAGCGCTGAGGTTGAAAGCTACACTCGCCTGTTCGACAGTTTTCTGCCACAGCCCCTTTCCCGCGATGAGAGCCAGCCGCAGACTATCAACGGTCTGAACGTGCCGTTGTTAAAAGGCGGCGAGCTGCCGCTGCATGAAAACAACACCATTCCAGATGATTTTCTGAGCCGAACAGCGGCGATATCCACGCTATTTGTACACAGTGGTGAAGATTTCGTACGTGTCGCCACCTCTCTTCGTAAAGAAGACGGCAGCCGCGCCATCGGCACAGTACTGGACAGAACAAGCCCCGCCTGGCAGAAAGTCAGCCATGGAGAAACCTATCGCGGCCTCGCGCTGTTATTCGGTAAACGTTACATCACCCAGTATCAGCCCGTGAAAGACAACGCCGGCAATATTATTGCCGTCCTGTTCGTCGGGGTTGATATCACCGCCTCCTGGCAGGTCATACGTGAAAAAATCTTAAACCGCCGCCTGGGCAGCAGCGGCCATCTGTATGTACTGGATGGTTCTGCAGGTAAGAATTACGGTAATTATCTCTTTCATAGCAGCGATGAAGGCAAGCGTCCGGCATGGGATGAGGCTACGCAAAAACAACTACTAACGACCGGCAACGGTACGCTTGAACGCACAACGGCTGATGGCAGCACTTCTATCATGGCGTTCAGCCGCTTACCGGGTTGGAACTGGACGATTGTAGGTGAGGTGGATAAACCTACGCTGTTACACGCCGTGACCACAATGCGTAATCAGTTTCTGGCTCTGGGTATCGCGCTCGCGCTCGCCTTTGCGATCTTCTTCGTGGTAATTATTCACCGCTGGTTGAGCCGTCCGCTGCGTGAAGTGATTAACGTTGCGGAACATTACGCTGCCGGCAATCTTCAGGTCACGCTCCACACTAATCGCCACGACGAGGTAGGGCAACTGATGCAGGCGATTAACGGTATCGGCAAGGGAATCGAGAAAATTGTCATGCAGGTGCGCCTGGCAGCCGGCGATATCAGCCAGGGAACCGATGCCCTGGCGGCGGACAGCGAGGAAATCAGCGCGCAAATCAACAAGCAGGCGAGCAGCGTGGAAGAAACCTCCGCCAGCATGGAGCAGATTGCCGCCACAGTTTCACAAAATGCCGGAAATATTTCACAGGCAAAACAGCTGGTGAGCAACACTGCGGAAGCAGTACATCACGGCGGCAGCACCGTTACCCACGCCGTAACGACCATGAACGATATCAAATCGGCGTCGCAGCGCATCGCAGATATCACGCACGTTATCGAATCCATCGCCTTTCAGACCAATATTCTGGCCCTGAACGCGGCCGTTGAAGCAGCGCGCGCGGGTGAACATGGGAAAGGATTTGCGGTTGTCGCACAGGAAGTGCGTGCTCTGGCCGCCCGCAGCGCCAACGCCGTTAAAGAAATCGACGGGCTGATTGTCGATACGCTTGATAAAGTCACCGAAGGCCACAGGCTTTCTGAGCAAACCCGGCTGGCGATGGAATCCATCATCACGCACATTGATCAGATTAACCTGCTGATTACCGAAATTAACAGCGCCTCGCATGAGCAATCGGCGGGCATCGGGCAGGTCAATATCGCCATGGTGCAAATTGGTGAAGCCACGCATATCAATGCCGACCGCGTTTCACGTACCGAGCAAACGGCTCACGATCTGCGTAGCAAAGGTCATCATCTGAATAAGCTGGTTAGCATTTTCAGACTTAACTCCTGAGGTTTGATTACGCTGTGCGCCCAATGGCGCGCAGCAGTACATTCCTTATAACCTGCTCAGGCAGCACCGATTCTCCTCGCTCGTCCAGCGCCATACGGCACCAGGCCTCGGCCAGCGGCGGTGAGGAATGCGTTAACAGTTGCACCCCGGCCGCGAGGTTAGCTAGCTGGCTTGTGATATTTCTTCCCCATTCCTCCTGCGGCTTACGAATGCGCTGCTGCAACTGTC
>DALYUA010000181.1:2740-4634 GCA_031993245.1 Buttiauxella sp.
GTGATATTTCTTCCCCATTCCTCCTGCGGCTTACGAATGCGCTGCTGCAACTGTCGCCAGCTTCGGTCGAAATGACGATTCTGCCCTTTCACTTCATCAAATTCGGCATGCAGCATCTCCAGCACGCCTGGCTTGCGGGCAATCACCCGCAGCACATCAAGGCTCATAATATTGCCGGAACCTTCCCAGATGCTGTTGACGGGCATTTCACGATAGAGCCGCGGCAGTTCGCTCTCTTCGCAGTAACCTGCGCCCCCCAGCACTTCCATCGCTTCCGCCACGAACGGCATTCCCGCCTTGCAGATACTGAATTTTGCGGCTGGCGTAAACAAGCGGCTATAGGCCAGCTCAAGCGGATCTGCCGGTGATTCCCAGGCCCGGGCCAGACGGAACAGAAAGGCCGTTTGTCCCTCCAGTTGCAGAGCCATGCGGCCTAACACCTGCCGCATAACAGGCTGCTCGATAAGATTCTTACCAAACGTCTGCCGCTGATGGGCATGATAAAGGGCGACAGACAAAGCGCGACGCATGAGGCCTTGGCTACCGAGCGCACAGTCAAAACGGGTAAAGCCGCCCATTTTAAGAATGGATCGCACACCCTCGCCTTCTTCGCCGATTAGCCAGCCGATGGCATCACAAAACTCCACCTCGCTGCTGGCGTTAGAACGGTTGCCGAGCTTGTCCTTGAGGCGCTCAAGCCTGACATGATTGCGCTGTCCATCGGGCAAAAACCGTGGCAGGAAGAAGCAGGACAGCCCGCCTTTTGCCTGCGCCAGTACCAGATGCGCGTCGCTTTGCGGCACGGAGAAAAACCATTTATGTCCTACCAGGCGATACATTTCACCCGGCCCGCGATTATCTATCGCTTCCGCCCGCGTGGTGTTGCTGAGCACGTCTGATCCGCCCTGCTTTTCGGTCATGCCCATGCCGATGAGCAAACCGCGCTTCTGGCTACCGGGCAGAAGATGCGCATCATAACGATCGCTAAGCAGCGGTTTTAACCATGACTGAAACGCTTTCGGCAGGTAGCTTTGCAGGAGAGGAATCGCACCAAACGTCATCGTAACTGGACACAACGTGCCGGCTTCAACCTGCGCGTGCTGGACAAAACGCGCCGCTCGCGCCACGAAAGAGCCCTGACGGGCATCTTCCTGCCATGGCAGGTTGTGGACACGATTGGCACATAAGCCCTGCATCAGCAGATGCCAGGCGGGATGAAAACGTACATCATCAAGGCGTTCGCCGCTGGGATCGTAACGCAGCAGTTCAGGAGGGTTGGTATTTGCCAGTCGTCCCAGCTCCAGCGATTCTGCTGAACCGAGCTGCTGCCCGATGCTGGCTAAAAGCTCAGCATCCCAGCCGGCGCCTTCGCGAGTAACGGCCTCGCACAGCGAGATATCAGAAAGGAAAAGATTACTGTTATTGAGGGGTATGGGTTGATTAAAAACGGTATGGGTTTGCCAGCGCATCGCGTTCCCTCCAGTTATGGCATTGCCATTAAGTATGGACGGTGATGTCGCTTATGCCTGGAGAGGGATCACAAAGCGGGGTGTTAACCACCCCACTCAGAATATTAACGGGTTAGCCGGAATGAAAATACAAGAAAACTGCATTCATAAGTTCAAAGAATAATATCGTCTGATTTACCATAAGCCTCAGAAAACCACGCTTTTCTGTGGCTTGTCAGCAATCTGAAGCGGGGTGTTAACCACCCCGCTTTGCTGTGTTTAACCGCGTTGACGCACCGCTTCAAACAGGCAAATGCCGGTCGCGACGGAAACGTTTAATGACGATACGGTGCCCGCCATTGGAATGCTGATTAGCTCGTCGCAATGTTCGCGAGTCAGACGACGCATGCCTTCGCCCTCAGCACCCATCACCAGCGCCATCGGGC
>DALYUA010000181.1:4734-6623 GCA_031993245.1 Buttiauxella sp.
CGAGTCAGACGACGCATGCCTTCGCCCTCAGCACCCATCACCAGCGCCATCGGGCCGGTCATTTTGCTCTGGAACAGCGTATGATCCGCTTCGCCTGCCGTACCGACAATCCAGACGTTTTCCTCCTGCAACATACGCATGGTACGTGCGAGGTTGGTTACACGAATAAGAGGAACGTGTTCTGCCGCGCCACAGGCTACTTTTTTAGCCGTTGCGTTCAGCATGGCTGAGCGATCTTTTGGCACGATCACAGCATGCACGCCAGCCGCATCGGCACTGCGCAGGCAGGCGCCCAGGTTATGAGGGTCGGTAACGCCATCAAGGATCAGCAGGAAAGGTTGATCGAGGCTGGCAATAAGCTCCGGCAGATCGTTTTCCTGGTACTGACGACCCGGCTTCACGCGCGCAATAATGCCCTGGTGCACGGCACCTTCGGACTTTTCATCCAGCCACTGACGGTTTGCCATTTGCACTGGCACCCCCTGAGCTTCCAGCGCATGGATTAAAGGCATCAGACGCTTGTCTTCCCGGCCTTTAAGAATAAATACTTCCTGAAAACGCTGGGGCGCATTCTCAAGAAGAGCCTGGACGGCGTGAATGCCGTAAATCATTTCACTCATTGATGTCACTCGTTTCAGGCGATCGATCGCCTGCTGTTATCTGGATGTTATTCGCCCCTCGCCCTAAAAGGCGAGGGGCGGGGCAAGCGTCATATCAGCTCGGCTGCTTCTTAGCTGCGCGCTTCGCTTTAGTTGCGGCGGCTATCTTACGTGTTTTGTCCGAAGGCGTTTTTGCTTTCTTCGGCTTAGCAGGCCCTTTCTCTTTACGGAAAGCGCTGTCCGGCTCGAAGTTTACGCGTTTACCGCCCTGACGACGTTTCGGTCCCGTGCCGTTACCGCCCTTTTTGGCTCTCTCTTTCGCCGTTTTGCCTTCGCCGCGCGGCGCGCGCTGGCTTGAAATCAATGCGAAATCAATTTTGCGCTCGTCCATGTGTACGGCCTCAACGCGCACTTCCACGCGGTCGCCCAGGCGATACGTCTGTCCACCGGATTCGCCAATCAGGCGCTGCCCGACCTGGTCAAAGCGGTAGTAGTCGTTATCAAGCGAGGAGACATGCACCAGACCATCGATAAACAGATCGACAAGACGCACAAAGAAGCCGAAGCCGGTAACGCTCGCGATAATCCCGTTGAACACCTGGCCTACCTGATCCTGCATAAAGTCGCACTTCAGCCAGTCCGCAACGTCGCGTGTTGCTTCATCGGCCCGACGTTCTGCCATAGAACAATGCTGGCCAAGCTGCAGCATCTCTTCCATCTCGTAGTGCCAGCCGCCGGACTCTGTGCTATTGCCTTTATGCCCCTGCTCTTTAGCCAGCAGGTATTTAATGGCGCGGTGCAGCAGCAGATCCGGGTAGCGGCGAATCGGTGAGGTGAAATGCGCGTAGGATTGCAGCGCGAGGCCGAAGTGACCTCGGTTTTCCGGATCGTAGACCGCCTGCTTCATGGAGCGCAGCAGCATGGTCTGCAGCATTTCGTGATCCGGTCGGTCGGCGATAGAGGTCAGCAGTTCTGCATAATCGCGCGGTTCCGGCTTCTGGCCGCCAGGCAGTTCCAGCCCAAGCTCTGCCAATACCGTACGGAATGAGGTAATCGCATCGTTGGTTGGCCTGTCGTGATCGCGGAACAGCGACGGCTCGTTATGTTTTTCAACAAATCGCGCAGCCGAAATATTGGCGAGGATCATGCACTCTTCGATGAGCTTGTGCGCGTCGTTACGGACGGTTTGTTCAACGCGTTCGATACGGCGTTCGGCATTAAAGATAAACTTCGCTTCTTCGCTTTCGAACGAGATACCGCCGCGCTGGGCACGAGAGACTTCCAGCACTT
>DALYUA010000182.1:0-6603 GCA_031993245.1 Buttiauxella sp.
CCTTCAACGTAGCTGTTTGCTGTTTGCAGCTCACGAGCGTGGCTCAGCATTTTTGCCGAGAGGTCGAGTGCCGTGACATGGCTGCCCTGCGCTTTCCAGTAATGGCTGAACCAGCCCGTACCGCACCCGGCGTCCAGCACCTGCCTGAACTCACGTCCGACGAGTCGGCTTATCATCTGGTTTCCGCTGATTCGCTGGAGTTCGGCAAAGTTGTCATAGATCGTCGCCGCGCGCCCGAATGCTTGCGCCACCGCCAGTTTATTAACGGGTTTCGTCATAAAGAGCCTCCAGCAACGCCTCGATATCTTCGCGGGTATGTTCGGCGGTAAGCGTCACGCGCAAACGCGCGCTGCCCGTGGGAACAGTAGGAGGACGAATGGCCGTGAGCCAGAACCCGCGTTCGCGCAAACGAGCCGCAAGATTAAGCGTGCGTGCATTCTCACCAACGATCAGTGGTTGAATGGCCGTTTGTGAATTGTTTAACCCGAGCGGGAGACCCGTCGCCGCATGTCGAAAAACAGCAATATTTTCATCCAGCCTTAAGCGCCTTTCATCGCCCTTACGAATCACACCTAAAGCGGCGGACAATGCGCAGGCCTGGGCAGGCGGCATCGCCGTGCTGTAAATCAGATGACGGGCAAACTGCAGCAAATAATCGGCCACTTCGTCACTGCACAATATCGCCGCACCGCTCACGCCAAAGGCTTTGCCGAAAGTGATAACCAGCAAATCCGGCTTAACCTGCTGCTGATAACAGCTTCCTCGCCCTTCTTCGCCCAGCACGCCGATACCATGCGCGTCGTCGACCATTAGCCAGCCTTCCGCACGACGTGTGGCAGCGGCAATCTTCGCTAGCGGAGCCCGATCGCCATCCATGCTGAATACGCCTTCGGTGACGACTAATTGCTGGCCTTCACACGCGGTGCTCAGCAAATCCTTAAGCGCCTGAACATCGTTATGCGCAAAACGCCGCAGTTGCGCGGGGCTTAACATTGCCGCTTCAAGCAAGGAGGCGTGGCTGAGTTTGTCCGCCAGGATGCGATCCTGCTTTTGCGCCAGAGCCGCGATCGCCGCCTGGTTGGCGGCAAATCCGGAGATAAACAACAGCGCCCGCGAATAGCCCAGCCAATGCGCAAGCTCGCTTTCAAGCTGATGATGAGCGCTGCTGTAGCCGGTGACATGTCCCGAGCCGCCGCTGCCAACGCCATAGCGTTCCGCGCCCTGCTGCCAGGCACGCACAATCGCCGGATGCTGGCTTAGCCCCAGATAATCATTACTGGAAAAGTTCAGATAGCGCTTCGCGTGAGCAATCAGGTAGCGCCCGCTTGCGGATTCGTTGACCTGCCGGGTGCGAAAACTATTGCCGGCGCGCCTTTCTGCAAGCGCCTGCTCAATACGCTTCTGCCAGGTCATACCGCCGCCGCGTTGTAATACTTGTCCGTATCCGCTGAGAGAAGCTGTGAAGCAAGCTGTTGCTGCTGCTCATTATCCCCCGCGTCGGTGGTGGTTTGCTGCGGGTTCAGGCCCAGCTTGCGGAACAGCTGTAAATCTTTATCTTCTTCAGGATTTGGCGTGGTAAGGAGTTTGCAGCCGTAGAAAATGGAGTTCGCACCGGCCATAAAGCACATGGCCTGAGTCTGCTCGCTCATCTGCTCGCGGCCCGCTGAGAGGCGCACGAAAGAGGTCGGCATCATGATACGCGCAACGGCGATAGTACGGATAAAATCAAACGCGTCCACGTCGTCGTTATCCGCAAGCGGCGTGCCTTTCACCTTCACCAGCATGTTGATCGGCACGCTTTCTGGCGCCGTTGGCAGGTTAGCCAGCTGGAGCAGTAATCCCGCGCGGTCTTTAACGGTTTCCCCCAGTCCAACAATGCCGCCGGAGCAAACCTTGATGCCCGCATCGCGCACCTTATCAAGCGTATCCAGACGTTCCTGGTAGGTACGCGTCGTGATGATATTGCCGTAAAATTCCGGAGAGGTATCGAGGTTGTGGTTATAGTAATCCAGCCCGGCAGCCGCCAGGCGCTGCGCCTGCGCGTCGGTCAACGTACCGAGCGTCATGCAGGTTTCCAGCCCCATTTCCCGCACGCCCTGCACCATTTGTTCAAGGTAAGGCATATCGCGATCGTTCGGGTTTTTCCAGGCCGCGCCCATGCAGAAACGAGTTGAGCCGGCGTTAAGCGCCTTACGGGCAGAATCCAGCACCTGCTCGACTTCCATCAGACGCTCGGATTCCAGACCTGTTTTATAGCGTGCGCTTTGCGGGCAATATTTACAGTCTTCCGGGCATGCGCCCGTTTTAATCGACAGTAGCGTGCTGACCTGCACGTGAAGGGGATCGAAATGCTGACGGTGTACCTGCTGCGCTTCAAACAGCAATTCGAGAAAAGGTTTTTCAAATAAAGCAGTGACCTGCGACATTGACCAGCGAGCGTGGTGAGCCATGGGGCATCTCCAAAATGGGTGTTGTTAGCCGTTGATTGAGGTTATACTTGTAAACCTAAATGTTTTTAAAATGGTTTACAAGTCGCCTTATGACGCCTGCTGATTTAACGTTCGATCGACGCCATATCTGGCACCCCTACACTTCCATGACCCAGCCGCTACCGGTTTATCCGGTCGTTTCTGCCGCAGGATGCGAACTAAACCTTGCTGATGGCAGAGCGCTGGTTGACGGCATGTCTTCGTGGTGGGCTGCTATTCACGGTTATAACCACCCGCGCCTGAACGAGGCGATGAAAAGCCAGATCGACAAGATGTCGCACGTGATGTTTGGCGGAGTGACTCATCCTGCCGCCGTTGAACTGTGCCGCAGGCTGGTGGCAATGACGCCTGCACAGCTCGAATGTGTTTTTCTGGCCGATTCAGGCTCGGTCGCGGTAGAAGTCGCGATGAAAATGGCGCTGCAGTACTGGCACGCGAAAGGCGAGCCGCGCCAGCGCTTTCTGACTTTCCGCCACGGCTACCACGGCGACACGTTCGGGGCGATGTCCGTGTGCGATCCTGATAACTCCATGCATAGTCTCTGGCAGGGATATCTCCCGGAACATCTGTTCGCCCCTGCCCCACAATGCGGTTTTGACGATGAATGGGATGAGATGGATATCGTTCCGTTTGCACGCTTAATGGCCGCCCATCGCCAGGAAATTGCTGCCGTGATCCTAGAACCCATTGTGCAGGGCGCAGGCGGGATGCGTTTTTATCATCCGGAATGGCTGAAGCGCATTCGCCGCATGTGCGACCGTGAAGGGATTTTGCTCATCGCCGACGAAATCGCTACCGGCTTTGGCCGCACCGGCAAGCTTTTTGCCTGTGAACACGCGGGCATTGCGCCCGATATTATGTGTCTGGGTAAAGCGCTGACCGGGGGAACCATGACGCTTTCCGCCACGCTTGCCACGCGCCACATAGCCGAAACCATCAGCGATGGTGAGGCAGGCTGTTTTATGCACGGACCGACTTTTATGGGCAATCCGCTGGCCTGTGCCGTCGCCTGCGAAAGCCTCGCGCTGCTGGAGGAAGGCGACTGGCAGCAGCAGGTTAACGCCATCGAACGGCAGTTGCTGAACGGGCTTGGGCCATTGAAAGGTTGTGAGCAGGTAGCGGACGTGCGTGTGCTTGGCGCGATTGGCGTCGTGGAAACGCATCATCCGGTGGATATGGCCGCGCTTCAGGCTTTCTTTGTGGAGCAAGGCGTCTGGGTGCGTCCCTTTGGACGTCTGATTTACCTGATGCCGCCCTACATCATCAGCCGTGACCAACTGGCAAAACTTATCGCCGCGGTGGCAAAAGCAGTCGTTAACCCGGCCTTCTTCAGGAGCTGACCGCAGCAGCCCGTGCAAGGATGCACTACACTTCGAAGATCTTTTCATGCGCCCAACAGGGAGAAGCAAATGAAAATCCTCATGGTACTCACCTCGCACAACCAGCTCGGTAATACGGGCAAACCCACAGGCTTCTGGCTTGAAGAGTTTGCCGCACCTTACTATGTCTTCCATGATGCAGGGCTTGAAGTCACGCTCGCATCCCCCAAAGGCGGGCGGCCACCGTTAGATCCCAAAAGTGACGAGCCGGACGCGCAGACTGACGCCACCCGCCGTTTCCGCAGCGATGCGGGCGCGCAAAAACTTCTCGCCACTACCCACAGGCTGGATGCCGTAAACGCTGAAGATTTTGATGCCGTGTTCTATCCAGGCGGCCACGGCCCGCTGTGGGATCTGGCTCAGGATCCCCATTCGATTAAACTGATTGAAACGTTCTGGGCGACAGGTAAACCTGTTGCCGCGGTCTGCCACGCGCCGGGCGTGCTGCGTCAGGTGAAAACGCCGGAAGGGGCTCCGCTGGTAAAAGGCAAACGCGTCACAGGGTTTACCAATAGCGAAGAAGAAGGCGTTGGCTTAACGACCATCGTCCCGTTTCTGGTAGAAGATGAGCTGAAAAAAGCAGGCGGTCTGTACGAGCGCACCGATGACTGGGGCGAATATGCCGTTGTCGACGGGCATCTGGTCACCGGGCAAAATCCCGCCTCTTCCACCATCGCCGCCGAAGAGCTGCTGAAACTACTCGACCTCTAATCACAAGGAGCGGCTATGAAACTGATTAGCCAGGACATAAAAGAGGGTGAAAAGCTGCCGTCCCGCCATGTTTTTAACGGCATGGGTTACGAGGGCGACAATATTTCCCCGCATCTTGCATGGGATGAGGTACCCGCAGGGACGAAGAGCTTTGTGGTGACCTGTTACGATCCGGACGCGCCAACCGGTTCGGGCTGGTGGCACTGGGTGGTGGCGAACCTGCCAGCCGGTACTCGCGTCTTACCGCAGGGGTCCGGCTCTGATTTAGTAGAGCTGCCTGAACCCGCCGTTCAGACGCGCACAGACTTCGGCAAAGCGGGCTACGGCGGCGCAGCGCCGCCAAAAGGCGAAACGCATCGCTATATCTTTACCGTTCACGCGCTGGACGTCGAAAAACTGGACGTTGATGAGAACGCCTCCGGGGCCGTGGTTGGCTTTAACGTCCATTTTCATTCGTTAGGAAGTGCCTCTGTTACCGCAATGTTCAGTTAATCCCACCTTTTATGAAGCCGATTGTGCAAATCGGCTTCCCGTTTCGCTCAACTTAGTATAAAAATGCAGGCCTTGAGGACACCCCATTTTTCAACCGCACAGCAAGGAGCAACCCTTGAACACATTATCGGTTACTCGCCGGGCCGCAGCGCTCGCTTTTGCCGTTGCCTTGAGCGCCTGTAGCTCAACGCCGCCAGAAGACCGTCCATCCACGCAGGTGGCACCGGGAACCCAGTCTCGTCCGATTTTATCGGCGGATGAAGCGCAGAACTTTGTTCAGGCGCGCTACTTCTCTTCCATGAATAAAGATGAAGCTCCATGGACGCCGTCATCCATCCGTATCCCACAGCAGCCAGATTTCGTGGTTGGCGCGGCGGGCGGCCAGGGCGTAACGCATACTTCCATCCAGGCGGCTGTTGACGCAGCGATTGCGAAGCACAGCAGCTCACGTCAGTACATCGCCATTCAGCCGGGCGAATATCCGGGCACCGTATATATTCCTGCCTCTTCCGGCAGCGTAACGCTGTATGGCACGACTGAAAACGCCGCAGATGTGAAAATCACCATGCCGCTGGATTCAGAAATTGATGTCGCCACCTGGCGTCGCACGGTGAATCCTTCAGGCAAATATATGCCGGGCAAACCAGCCTGGTACATGTTTGACAGCTGCCAGAGCCGCCGTTCGGCAACCGTCGGCATCATGTGCTCCGCCGCCGTATGGTCACAGAATAACGGCCTGCAGTTGCAAAACCTGACCATCGCCAACACCCTCGGCGACAGCGTTGATGCCGGTAACCACCAGGCCGTGGCGCTGCGTACCGACGGTGATAAAGTCCAGTTGAACAATGTTCACCTTCTGGGCCGCCAGAATACCTTCTTTGTAACCAACAGCGACGTGCAGAACCGTCTGTTAGACAACCGTCAGCCACGCACGCTGGTAACCAACAGCTACATCGAAGGTGATGTGGATGTGGTGGCAGGCCGCGGTGCAGTCGTGTTTGATAATACCGATTTCCGCCTGGTTAACAGCCGCACGCCGGAAGGCTATCTCTTCGCGCCTGCGACGCTGCCAAACGTGTTCTACGGTTTCCTCGCTGTTAACAGCCGCTTTACCGCTGCTGGCGATAACGAAGCGCAGCTAGGCCGCGCCTGGGATGTTGAAGCCGCCGAAAACGGTTATACCGCTGGCCAGACATCTAACGGACAAGTGGTTATCCGCGATAGCGTGATTAACGAAGGCTTTAATACCGCCAAACCATGGGGCGACGCAGCCGGTTCTAAACGTCCGTTTACGGGCAATACCGGTGCGAAAGATGAAAAAGATAACATTCAGCGCGATCTGAATGATGCTAACGCTAATCGTCTGTGGGAGTTCAACAACCGTGGCGTTGGCAGCCCGGTTGCTGGCGAATAAAACACAGGCTTTAAAACAAAAAACCTCGCAGCCGCGAGGTTTGAGAGAGTTGACAAAGTTCTTCATTGTTAAAAGTTACTTTGCGGATTACTTTTAAAAACAAAGAATTATATCTTCT
>DALYUA010000183.1:0-6590 GCA_031993245.1 Buttiauxella sp.
GCGGCTCCGCTGTTATTTACAACTAAGTCGCGAGAGAAAAGTTTTACTGCCTGAAATACATTGCTTTGCTTTACCCTCATCTGGAGCTCTGCTCCGACCCTTGTTTGACCCTTGATGTTACCCTTGTTGCCTGCGGATAACGCCGCAGGCTTTTTTTTGCCTGTCATTCAGGGTTAAAACGTCTGGCCGACCCTCGCAAGCCCGTCTTCCAGCGTTTGCACTTCGCCGGTTGCCACCAGACAGCAGGCCATTTGCGTTTTTAACGATTGCGGAACCGGCTCCACGCCCGACATACAGCGCTCAATCCAGCGCGCGGTAATCTCCGGATCTTTCGCCGCAGGCAGCGCGATATCTTCGACGCCAATCTCCGTCTGCCGTTCGCTTATTACTCGCGTACCCTGGCCGTCAATCAGGCTTATCTGCGGACAGCGCTGCGGATTAGCATAAACTTCGCCCTCTGTACCGTGCATCAGCAGGCCGCGCCCGCCGATATCGGCAAAAAATTTCGCCACTTTCGGTACATATTCCGGATGTGAAACGCTGGCAAGACGCAGCGCGGCATCTTCTGCAAACGGCGTGGCAAGTTTTGCCAGCGTATGCGCGCTGTTGCGAACGCCCATGCGCCAGCGCATGGCGAGCTGATTTTCCATCGGCGGGCACAGCGCGCCAATCGGCATATAAACCGGATGATGTGTTTCAAGCTTCGCCTGGGCCTGGCCCGCATGCAGCGTTGGCTCGATTCCCAGCAGGGTAAAAATGGTTTCCGTTAACACGCGGGTGGGATCGTGGCTTACGCCATGCACCACGACCGGATAGCCCAGCCGATTAAGCAGCATCGCCAGCAGCGGCGTCAGGTTTGCCTGCTTGCGCGCGCCATTATAAGAGGGAATGACTATCGGCATCGGTTTGTTTACCGGCGGCGTAAGGGAAATAAGGTGCTGCTTCATCGCTTCGTAGAAGCCCAGCATTTCAGCCTCGCCTTCGCCTTTAATGCGCAGCGCGATAAGCACGCCGCCAAGTTCAAGCTCCGGCACCGCGCCGTTAAGCATATGAGTGTACAGCCCGCGTGCGGTGTCAAAATCCAGATCTCTGGCGTGGTTCTTGCCGCGCCCTATTTCTTTTATAATTTTGCGATAGTCCATTTCAGCTCCCTCGCTATTTTTTGCTCACCCGTTTGCGCCGCGCGCTCTTTTCAGGCGTGGCTTTGATCAGTTTAGCCGCAGGTGCGGGCGGCTGGGTAATAGGAAATACCGGCAGTGCGCCCAGCAAACGCTGGCCGTAATTTTTGGTCAGCAGACGGCGGTCATAAATAACCACCTCACCATAACAGCCGTGGCTACGAATTAAACGTCCTACCTGTTGGATAAGGTTAAAAGAGGCAGCAGACAAGCTTTGCACTTCAAAGGGATAACGTCTGAGGCTCTTTAGCCACTCGCCTTCCGTTACCACCACCGGGCTGTCTACCGGCGGGAAAGCGATTTTATGGATATGCACCTGGCTTAGCAGATCGCCTTTTAAATCTAACCCTTCGGCAAAAGATTGCAGCCCGACCAGCACGCTGGTTTCCCCCTGCTCCACGCGCTTGCGATGCAACTCCACCAGCCTGTAGCGCGGCTGATCGCCCTGTACCAGTAAGGTGAGGCGCAGATCGGCGACGTGGGTAAGAAACAGCTGCATGGCGCGGTTACTGGCAAACAATACCAGCATGCCCCTGTGCTCGCCTTTTGCCAGCTCGGCACGGAAAAATGCCGCCATTTCAGCGAGATGCTGCGGCTCGTTTTCCATTGTTGGCTCAACCGTGAGTTGCGGGATAACCAGCTTGCCCTGGTCGATATGATTAAACGGCGAATCCAGCGCAATAAAACGGTCGCCCGCTTTTTCACGCAGGCCGCTCATCTCCTGCAGGCGGTCGAATTTATTAAGGGAACGCAGCGTAGCCGAGGTAATAATCACATGCGGCACGTTACGCCAGACTAATTTTTCCAGCTGGTCGCTTACGCGAATGCCGACGCAATGGAAGAACAGATGCGGCTGCCCTTCCCGATTTTCCCGCGTTACCCACTTGGAAACGGGCGCACCGGATGCCTGATCCATGGCGGAAAGTCGCCAGAGTTTACTTTGGGATTCGAAATAGCCCAGCGCGCGGTTCATTTGCAGCAGAGCCCGATGCACGCGCACCACGTCATGGCTGCCGGTTTTTTCACTCAGATCGCCCTGCAGCGCTTCCGCGAGGCTGCGTAATCCTTCCATTAATTTCGCCAGCCGCTGGCAGATAACCATAATTTCTTCGGGCAGCACGCCCATTTCAAAACGATGCTCGCTTTCATACTCGCCCGGCATCCAGAGTTTTACGATGGCGTAAAACGAGCTGAGCAGTTCGTGTATTTCATCGCAATGGTTAGTCAGGCGTTCCGGTACGGTGAGAGGGGGAGGACTTTTCGGGCGGAACTGCGCTATACAGGTTTCCACCAGTTTGCAGAACAAATCAAGCTGCAGGCGGCTGTAACCGGGGGTGACTTCCGCGCTCATCTCCAGCGCGTCACGGGCGACATCCGGCAGATGGTGGCCTTCATCGAGCACCAGCAGCAGGTTTTTCGCTTCCGGCAGCACAGCGTCGCTTTCCATGGCGGCCATCACCAGCGCATGGTTAGCCACCACCACTTCCGCCTCGTCGATTTCGCGGCGCGCCACGAAAAACGGGCATTCACGATACCAGTGGCAGTTGCGGCCAAGGCAACTGGCTTTATCCGTGCTCATCCTTCGCCAGAGGTCGTCGCCGATGGCCTGAGCGTTATGATCGCGTATCCCGTCCCATTTGTAAGTATCCAGCTCGGTTTTCAGCTTCGCACAGCGCTGCTGTTCATCTTTGCTGGCGGGAGCCAGTTCGTCGTCAAGAAAAGCGAGCAAATCGCCCTGCGCCAGGTTATCCGTGGCCAGCGCCGCCAGATTACGCGGGCAGACATAGCGTCCACGCCCGAAGGCTGCGGTAAATTTTAGATCGGGGATAATTTTGCGCAGCAGCGGCAGGTCTTTACTGAAGATTTGGTCCTGCAACGCAACGTTTGCGGTGCTGACCACCAGCGTTTTTTGCTCCCCGCGCGCAACGGCGATGCCGGGAATCAGGTATGAGAGCGTCTTACCCACGCCCGTTGGCGCCTCAATCGCCAGGTGACGCCCTTCCTCACCCGCAAGCGTTTTCGCCACTTCGGCAATCATCTGCCGCTGCGGGGGGCGCGGAATAAAGTCCGGGATCTGCTGCTGGAGCGCCTTATACCAGGCGGCGATTTGCGCTTTTTGCGCCGGGGACAAAGCCATGAGCACCACTTCTACTGTATAAACAGCCACTATTGTCCCACTTTTCGCACGCGGACGGCATAATTTTTTGTTTTAAAGTCATCCACCCTGCCTTGACCAATAACAAAGCGGCGCCCCGCACGCCCTCTTTATAATCAAGCCCGTTTATCCTCCCACTGGTATGAAACTATGGCTTATCAACTCACCTTAGACTGGCAAGAATTTCTGGAGAAATATTGGCAAAAACAGCCGGTTGTGCTGAAAAACGCCTTCCCGGCTTTTATCGATCCTATTACGCCGGATGAGCTGGCGGGCCTGGCTATGGAACCTGAAGTAGACAGCCGCCTCGTCAGCCATAGCGAAGACGGGCAGTGGCATGCCAGCAACGGACCGTTTGAGGATTTCGATAATCTGGGTGAAAGCGGCTGGTCGCTGCTGGCGCAGGCCGTTAACCACTGGCACGAACCCTCCGCCGAACTGGTGCGCCCTTTCCGCGTGCTGCCGGACTGGCGTCTGGACGATCTGATGATCTCTTTCTCCGTACCGGGCGGCGGCGTCGGACCGCATATCGACCAGTACGATGTATTTATTATCCAGGGGATGGGCCGCCGCCGCTGGCGCGTGGGTGATAAGCTTCCGATGCGTCAGTTCTGTCCGCATCCTGCACTGCTGCACGTTGATCCTTTCACGCCAATCATTGATGAAGACCTCGAGCCGGGCGATATTCTTTATATCCCACCGGGTTTCCCGCACGATGGCTTTACCCATGAAACCGCCCTTAATTATTCCGTTGGTTTTCGTGGGCCAAACGGCCGCGATCTGATCAGCAGCTTTGCCGACTACGCGCTGGAAAACGATCTGGGTAATGAACATTACAGCGATCCAGATCTGACGCTGCGCGAACATCCAGGCAAAGTGGAAGATTACGAGCTGGATCGTCTGCGCAGCATGATGATAGAGGTTATCAACCAGCCGGAAGATTTCAGACAGTGGTTCGGACGTTTTGCTACCACGCCGCGGCACGAGCTGGATATTGCGCCCGCCGAACCGCCTTACGAGCAGGCGGAAATTTTTGATGCTCTGGAGCAAGGGGATAGTCTGACTCGCCTGAACGGCCTGCGCGTGCTGAACGTGGGTGAAAGCTTCTTTGTAAACAGCGAACCGCTGGTGACATCGAACGTCGGTGCCGCCGACGCGCTTTGCCGCTACACGGCAATCAGCCAGAAAGAGCTGGGTTCGGCGCTACAGGACGAAGCCTTTATGGCATTGCTGACCGATCTGGTAAATCAGGGCTACTGGTATTTCGAAGATTAATTTCGCTGGCATTGTTTGGCGGGTGGCGCTTGCGTTCACCCGCCCTGAAAAACGCAAGGATCCTTCTTCCAAAAAAAACCAGCAAAATTTCCCAGAGTCAGTTGCACTGTCTACAGTTAAATGGGGACTTCCCGGACTGGCTTTGGGGACATCATGGCGCTTTATACCATCGGAGAAGTGGCTGCGCTTTGCGATATCAATCCCGTTACGCTGCGTGCCTGGCAAAGGCGTTACGGGTTGCTGAAACCACAGCGCACCGACGGCGGGCATCGCCTGTTTGATGATGCGGATATCGATCGTATTCACGAGATTAAACGCTGGATTGAAAACGGCGTTCAGGTCGGGAAAGTCAAAGCGTTGCTCAGCGAAGAAGAGAAGGAGCTGGATGCAGGCTGGCGTGAACGGCAGGAAATCTTGCTGAGCCACCTGCAGAGCGGCAGCCCCAATCGACTGCGTGCCTGGATTGCCGATATTGGGCGTGATTACCCCGCAGATACGCTTGTGAGGCAGCTCTATACCCCGCTGCGCCGCCGCTTGCAGGGCCAGCAGGTGACGCTTAATACGTTATTAAGCCTGCTTGATGGGGCGCTGATCGGTTATATCGCGCAGTGCCTTGCCTCGGCACGCAAACACAGCGGCAAAGACGCACTCCTGATAGGCTGGAACACGCCGGATACCACACGTTTATGGATGGCAGCCTGGATGGCGATTCAACAGGGCTGGCGTGTCGATATACTGGCACAACCGCTAAGCTGCATACGCCCCGAACTTTTTCCGCGGCAGACAATTCTGGTCTGGTGCGGCGAAACGCCCAGCGACCACCAGCTTAATCAACTGGAGCTGTGGCGCTGCGCCGGACTGCCTGTCTTCCCCCTTAATAACACCGGCCGGGTCCCTGTCCGCATCACCGAAGGCATTTAAAGGTTCATTAACAAGCCTGCTTCGCTTTATAATCGCCTCCGACACATTGGGAGCGAAAAATGAAATTGTCTAAAATTGCCATCGTCGGTGGCATGCTGGTAATGGCCATCGGCGGTATTGGCGGCGTAATGCTTGTGGGTTACATCGTTATCCTTCATGGCGCGTAATGTAACGTAACAGGCGTTCAAACAGGCGGTCGGTCACTATCGCCGCCAGCGCCACCAGTATGGCCCCCTGAATGACATAAGCGGTGTTAAAACCGCTCAGACCAATGATGATTGGCGAGCCAAGCGTGTTGGCCCCTACCGTCGAGGCGATTGTCGCCGTACCGATATTAACAATCACCGAAGTCCGGACTCCCGCCAGTATCACCGGGGCTGCCAGCGGCAGCTCAACTTTGCGCAGCACCTGCCAGCGGCTCATGCCCGCGCCAAAAGCAATCTCTCGTGTCGCTTCCGGCACCGCGCCAATGCCTGCCAGCGTGCCCTGTAATATCGGCAACAGGCCATAAAGCACCAGCGCGATAATAGCTGGCTGCTGCCCGAATCCCATGATCGGAACGGCAATCGCCAGCACGGCAACGGGCGGAAATGTCTGTCCTGCGGCGGTTATCGTTTCCACCAGCGAGCGAAACTCCAGCCCGGCGGGACGCGTTACCGCGATGCCCAACCCTACGCCCGTCACCACCGCCACCAGGCTTGAAACCGCCACCAGCGTCAGATGCGCAAGGGCCAGCGAAATAAAGCTGTCCTGCTGATATATCGGCCTTGCAAGCTCAGGGAACAGCCAGCTAAACAGTGCGCCGGTATGGGGCATCAAAAAAAGCAGCGCGATAAACAGGGCCAGCAGCCACAGCAGCGGATCAGCTACCCGACGCATGTTCACCTCGCACCAGATCGCTGAAATGCAGCACGCCGCAAGGCTCGCCCTTTTCGTCCACTACGGGTAACTGCTGGCACTGCCGATCGACAAACAGCGACAGCGCCTCACGCAGGCTAAGATCCGCCTTAATAGGTTCACCTGCTATACGCTCATCGGCGCGCAAGCTGTTAACGACCTGG
>DALYUA010000184.1:0-6589 GCA_031993245.1 Buttiauxella sp.
TGCTACTAAATCCTGATGTATTTCCCCTCAGGCGAGTTTGCGAAGGAGCGGACGTTGGCCTCTCTGCCGATTGTAATGGCAGAGCGTGCGCAGATTAACTCTCCTGGCGAGAAGGACGGACGTATGTCGTTAATACCTTAATATTTATTGCTGTTTTGACGTGATGTGAAAAATGTCAGAACGACGGCGCTGAGGAGCAACACGCTACTCATTGCAAAAGCACTCTGCCAGCCAAGATGGTCAAAAACAATGCCACCTGCCGTTGAACCAAGCGCAATAGAGAGCTGAATAACGGCGACCATCAGCCCACCTCCCGCCTCCGCATCTTCAGGCAGTGTACGCGCGATCCAGGTCCACCATCCCGTGGGGGCCGCAGTTGCAAGCATGCCCCAGAAGCCTAACAGCAGTGCGACAACCCAGATGCTGTGCCCGATCGGTATTAAGGTTCCGGCAATGGCGGCCATCAGCAAAGGGATGGTCATCAACGTCGGGTAGAATCTCGCGTTGAGGAATGTGGAGACGATCAGCGTCCCGATAAAACCCGCCACGCCGATGGTGAGCAAAATCAGTGATAAGCCGGAGGTATTTACCCGCGTCACCGTCTCCAGAAACGGGCGCACATAGGTAAATAACGCAAACTGCCCCATAAAGAACAAGCCGCAGGCCAACATACCTGTCGAGACAATGGGGCGGCTGAACAACCGAAAAACCATACCGCGTGACTGCCGGCCTTTATTGCCGGCCATGTTGGGCAGACTAAACCACTGCCAGATGAAGGCTACTATTGCAACAGGTATCAGGCACAAGAAGGCCCCACGCCATCCAATGGTTGCGCCAAGATAGCTGCCTAGCGGTGCCGCCACTACAGTCGCCAGAGCGTTACCTCCGTTAAAAATGGCCAACGCACGGGCTACCTGATGTTGCGGCACAAGACGAATGGCCGTTGCCGCGGACATTGACCAGAATCCGCCGATCGCGATACCAATCAGGGCGCGCCCTGCCATATAAGCCAGATAACTGGAAGCCTGTGCGATAACGGCCCCCGATATCGCCATCAGAACCGTCATCCCCAGCAGGAGGTATTTTCGATTCACATTTCCGGCAAGCGTAGAAATGGTCAGGCTGGTCAAGACTGCCAGCGCGCCGGAGATGGCAATACCCTGACCTGCCAGTCCCTCCGTAATACCCAAATCGCTGGCAACAGGCGTTAGCAGGCTAACGGGCATAAATTCCGATGCAATCAGAACAAAGACGCACAGGGTCATGGCAAAAATACCGCCCCAGTAGGCGTGTTCTTTTTCGCGTGGTGTTGTTTGGCTCAGTGTGGGCATTAGCAGTATCTCTGAATATTGCCCCGGTCCTGTTCAGGCGTAGCCAGGGCGGACGCTATCCATTGAATAACGGTTAAAATAATGAGTGAGAATGAAGCGCGAGGTTGTAAGGGTGCTATCTAACATCAGATTAATAGCAACCAGAATCAAAGCCATCTGCTTGATACAGATGGCCTTTTAATCATTACAGCTCAGGTTTTATTTTAAATTAACTTTGAAAAACTGTTCAAACTGCGCAAAAGGTATTTTACCGGCAACATTGTCGTACAGGTCCACATGGTTTGCGCCCGGGACAACTACCAGCTCTTTCTCTTTACTGCCCACGGCTTTATATGCATCTTCTGCAAAATAGCGTGAGTGCGCATTTTCACCCGTCACGATAAGCGTAGGGATGGTGATTTCACTGGCGTAGCTCAGCAGCGGCATATTCATAAACGACAGCGGCATCGTTGCCGTCCACGCTCCGGTCGAGTTAACGGAGCGCTCGTGGTAACCGCGCGGCATGCGGTAGTAGTCAAAGAACTCTTTCAGCACCGGATGAGGATCCGCCGGGAGCGTTTCTGGCAGAATACGTTCGCCCGCGCTAACCTTGCCATTCTGGTCGACGTTAATATCATGGGCACCGTGTGCGAACGTTCCGTTTTCTGCATCCTTCCAGCGCTGTTCGTTCAGATACTGCAGGATGGCACGGCGATCGGCTGTTGAATAACGGTCTTTGCCATCACCCACGCCATGGCCCATCGCCCGACTCATGTCGTACATCACGCTGGTCGCGACCGCTTTAATGCGGGTATCCATTGCTGCGGCATTCAGCGCCATGCCTCCCCAGCCACAAATGCCGAGTATGCCGATACGGTTTCGGTCAACCTCTTTTTGTAATCCCAGAAAATCAACCGCCGCGCTGAAATCCTCAGTGTTGACATCCGGGGAGGCGACGTTGCGTGGATAGCCACCGCTTTCACCCGTCCAGGAAGGATCAAAGGCCAGCGTAACAAACCCTTGCTCAGCCATGGTCTGCGCATACAGGCCGCTGGATTGCTCCTTGACTGCACCAAAAGGTCCGCTTACTGCAATCGCAGCAAGCTTACGATTCTCTTGACCTTTTGGAATGTAGAGATCGCCCACTAATGTGATCCCGTACCGGTTCTGAAATGACACCTTACGGTGATCCACTTTCTTGCTCTCGGCGAAGGTCTTATCCCATGTTGTTACCATCGAAACGGGGGCGTTGGGATTCTTTGTATCAGCATAACTCATTGTCGCAACTCCACTTAATGATGCACATATCAGCATGGCAGGTATCGCAGCAGCCAGTTTTCTGGTGAGAGTATTCATTAAAAGTACCTCTGAAAAAAAGATGTAGGTTCAGGTTCCATACGGACAACACAGCTGTGCTTTATTTCAATGCGCTCATTATAGTTAGCAGGATTAGTGCTGATTAGAGGGTGATAAGTGCTAGGATTGATATCGTATTGTTATAAATAAATGGAAAGTTTGGCGTAATCCGGAGGAGGCGTTGATGGCGAAACGGGAAAACTATAATGAGCTTTACCTGTTCATGCAGGTGGTACGGGAAGGCAGTTTTACCGCAGCAGCACGTCGGCTTGGGCTTGCTCAATCGGGGATCAGTCGTTCTGTTCGTGAGCTTGAAGAAAGATTGGGTGTCCAGCTTCTGGTCCGTACCACGCGTAAGCTGTCACTGACACAAGCAGGGGAGCAGCTCTACCAGAAGACGGAGTCTGGATTTGATACGTTAGATCTTGGACTTGCCACCCTGGCACATTATCGCCAGATCCCCTCCGGCACGGTCCGCATCAATGCCAGCCAGCACGCTATTGATAAATGCCTTCTGCCTAAGCTTGCGGTCTTTAAACAGCGCTATCCTGATATCAGACTCGAACTCATGAACGAGAGTCGGTTCGTCGATATTATCGAGGAGAGATTCGATGCAGGCGTCCGTCTGGGTCCCGAAGTAGGCCAGGGTATGGTCGCGGTGCGCATTACGCCCGATATGGAGATGGCCATTGTGGGTACTCCTGAACACTTTCGTCGCTACGGTTTTCCGCAAACGCCGGCTGACTTAATGATGCATCCCTGTATTGCCTATCAGTTTGCCGACGGAAGTTTGTACCAGTGGGAACTCAATCAGGACGATAAAAAAGTCATACACCGACCTCAGGGGCAATGGGTCTTGTCTGACAGTTATATGGAAGCAGAAGCGGCCCGGCTGGGCCTGGGGCTGGCGTATGTTCCTGTCGAACTGGTTGCTGATGATTTAGAGCGTGGTGTGCTTATCAGGGTTTTGCAGCGTTACAGCCTGCGAATGGAAGGTTTGTTCCTTTATTATCCTCATCGCAATGCGTCACCCGCCCTACGTATCGTCATTGATACACTGAAAATCTGATGGCTTGCGATGGAATAACCTTCATTGTTCAGAATGTTTTTTATGAATTTTGTCCGTTCCTGCTACTTAGCTGCTGTTATATCGCACTCAGTCTGCTATGAGCGAAAAGCAGAAGTTCGTAAGTTATTACTAACACGGCTGAGTATTAAACGTCGGGGAGCAGGTCATAATGCCATTTGAGGCTCTCCGTTGCTGGCTGTTGGTACAAGTTTTCATTGAACAGGGTTGTACCATCACATATACCAACAGATACTACTTGATGCAGGTAGATGTAGGTAGACTTTGAGAGAATTTCGACGCGCTAAAATCAGGCAATCTGCTGAATTTCAGGCATAAAAAAAGACGTCGGTTGACGTCTGTTTACTTCAAAATGGTACGCCCTACAGGGCTCGAACCTGTGACCTACGGCTTAGAAGGCCGTTGCTCTATCCAACTGAGCTAAGGGCGCACTGCAGAAGTGCCGTTCCGAAGCGTGTATATTATCGGAACGCTCGGATTATACGGTCAGTACCCTTCCAGTCAATGGCTTTTCAATCACCTGCGCGACAATTGAGCATAAAGACGGAACTTTGCCTGACAGCGAGCTTAGCTTCTGACAAAATACCAGCAATCCCCTCCCTTTTTGATTACAGACGGAATTATCTGACTGATGGCAGCAAAGATTATTGACGGTAAAACGATTGCGCAGCAGGTACGGCTTGAAGTTGCTGAAAAAGTTCGTGCCCGAATTGCCGCTGGAAAACGCGCCCCTGGCCTGGCCGTTGTACTGGTTGGCGAGAATCCCGCATCGCAGATTTATGTCGGCAGCAAACGCAAGGCTTGTGAAGAGGTGGGGTTTATCTCCCGCTCTTACGATCTGCCTGATACCACCAGTGAAGCAGAGCTGTTGGAGCTGATTGATACGCTTAACGCAGATAAAGAGATCGACGGCATTCTGGTCCAGCTTCCGCTGCCGGCGGGCATCGATAATGTGAAGGTTCTGGAACGTATCGACCCGGATAAAGACGTTGATGGTTTCCATCCGTACAACGTAGGCCGTTTGTGTCAGCGCGCGCCGCGTCTGCGTCCATGTACGCCGCGCGGTATCGTGACGCTGCTTGAGCGCTACAACATCGATACCTACGGCCTGAACGCCGTGGTGATTGGCGCATCAAATATTGTTGGCCGTCCGATGAGCATGGAATTGCTGCTGGCCGGCTGCACCACCACCGTCACGCACCGCTTTACCAAAAACCTTCGTCATCACGTTGAAAACGCCGATTTAGTTATCGTTGCCGTCGGTAAACCGGGCTTTATTCCGGGCGAGTGGATCAAAGAAGGAGCGATTGTGGTGGACGTTGGCATCAACCGTCTGGAGAGCGGCAAAGTGGTTGGCGACGTAAATTATGATGAAGCCGCAGCCAAAGCCTCGTATATTACGCCGGTTCCGGGTGGCGTTGGCCCGATGACCGTCGCCACTCTTATCCAGAATACCTTGCAGGCCTGCGAGGAATATCATGATGTCGATGGAGAGTAAAATGGCAACCTTCTCATTAGGAAAACACCCCCACGTTGAACTGTGCGATCTGCTGAAGCTGGAAGGCTGGTGCGAAAGCGGCGCGCAGGCGAAAGCGGTGATTGCCGAAGGCCTGGTGAAGGTGGACGGCGAAGTGGAAACCCGCAAACGCTGCAAAATCGTTGCAGGCCAGACGGTGAGCTTTGAAAGCCTGAGCATTACGGTTCAGGATTAAGTTTTCCCCGCCTCTTAACCCTCTCTTCACGGAGAGGGTATTGTCCAAACTATCCCCTCATTAAATCCCCACAATCAAACAGGTTAAAACCTGCGCAACTTCAAATATTCGATAACAGTATGGCTACATCTCTGTTTTTTAGTTGCCGGGAAAAAAGCGTTTCGTCACTATAAGTAGAACGTTCTAGTAGAACGTTCTACTTACCATAAAAACGCGTAAATAAACAAAACGCGACGGCAGTGTTAACACCGGGGGATTATCTATGAGTGTGATATCAAGCGTTACAAAATCGTTATCCAGGCTATCAATGATAGGCCGCGCATTAATGCTGCCTATTTCTCTGCTTCCCGCTGCGGGTCTGTTACTGGCCTTTGGCGATAAATTCCATTTACCGCTGATGATGAATGCGGGCGGGGTAATCTTCGATAACCTGCCGATGCTGTTCGCCATCGGTTCTGCGGTAGGGCTGGCGGCGGAATCCGGCATTGCCGCGTTGTCGGCGGCGGTATCGGTCTTTATTATCAATATGACTATCGGCACGGTTCTGCATATCACGCCGGAAATGGCGGCGGCGGGCGGAAAGTATGCCATGGTTGTGGGGATCCCGACGCTGCAGATGGGCGTTTTCGGCGGCCTGATTTCCGGCATTCTCGCCGCATGGTGCTATAACAAATTCCACACTATGCAGCTTCCCGAGTTCCTGGGATTCTTCTCCGGCAAGCGTTTCGTGGCTATTGCTACGGCGTTCCTCTCCTTCCTGCTTGGCATGGCGTTGCCGTGGGTCTGGCAGTACATTCAGTCGGGGATTGATTCGCTCTCGGTTATTGTGAACGGTGACAACCAGGCGTTATCCACCTTTATCTTTGGTCTGACCGAACGTGCGCTTATCCCGCTTGGGCTGCACCACATCTGGTATCCGTCGTTCTGGTACTCGTTTGGGGAATACACCACGCATGCAGGCCAGGTGATTCACGGCGACCAGACAATCTGGTTTAAGATGCTGGAAGAAGGCGTGAAATCCTTCAGCAGCGACAGTTACCAGAATGCCGGTAAATTCATGCAGGGCGAGTTCCCGCTGATGCTGTTTGCGCTGCCGGCCGCGTGTCTGGCGATGTATCACGAAG
>DALYUA010000185.1:0-6576 GCA_031993245.1 Buttiauxella sp.
GAGATTGGCGAAGGCTTTGCGTCGGTAGCCCTGCGCGGCAGCGAAAACCGGGACGAGATCACCCACGCGGGCTTTACCAGCAACCACGCGGGCGGCATTCTCGGCGGCATCAGCAGCGGCCAGCAGATTGTGGCGAATATGGCGCTGAAGCCAACTTCCAGCATTATGGTTCCCGGGCGCACCATCAATCGCGAAGGTGAAGAAGTGGAGATGGTTACTCGCGGCCGTCACGATCCTTGTGTCGGGATCCGTGCGGTGCCGATCGCCGAAGCGATGCTGGCAATCGTCCTGATGGATCATATGCTGCGCCAGCGTGCTCAAAACGCCGACGTTACTTTTCCTTTGCCGCGCTGGTAATACGATGAAAACTGCTCTTGTGGGGCTGCTGGCGTTGCTTGCCAGCGCCGCCGCTTTTGCCGCCACGCCGTGGCAAAAAATCAGCCATCCGGTTGCGGGCAGCCCGCAGTCCATTGGCTCCTTTTCCAATGGCTGCATCGTTGGTGCCGACGCGTTGCCGCTAAACGACGCCCGCTATCAGGTCATGCGTCAGGATCAGCGACGCTATTTTGGTCATCCCGATCTGGTGATGTTTATCCAGCGTCTGAGTAATCAGGTAAATCAACTCGGCCTCGGCACGGTGCTGATTGGCGATATGGGCATGGCCGCGGGCGGGCGTTTTAGCTCCGGTCACGCCAGCCACCAGACCGGGCTGGATGTCGACATCTTCCTGCAACTGCCTAAAACGCGCTGGACGTCCGCCCAGTTGCTTAAACCGCAGGCGCTGGATTTGGTTGCAAGCGATGACAAACACGTGATTGGGCGTTTGTGGCGGCCGGAAATCGACAGCCTGATCAAACTTGCGGCGAAAGATAACGACGTGACGCGCATATTCGTCAATCCTGCCATCAAGCAGCAGCTTTGCCTGAATGCCGGGGCCGATCGCGACTGGCTGCGTAAGGTTCGTCCGTGGTTTGCCCATCGCGCGCATATGCATGTCCGCCTGCGTTGCCCGGCGGACAGCCTTGAGTGTGTCGATCAGCCACTTCCGCCGCCGGGCGATGGCTGCGGTGCCGAACTGCAAAGCTGGTTTGCGCCGCCGGTCCCGGGCAGTACGCCGCCGAAGAAGAAAACGCCGCCACCGATACCCGCCTCTTGCCAGGCCCTGCTGGATAATCACCAAATCTGACGGATAAGCACAAATGGAATGGTTTATGGTTTCCCCCCTGATGCTGGCGGCGCTGTTTTTTGTCGCCCTGCTGGCGGGGTTTATTGATGCGCTGGCGGGCGGCGGCGGGCTGTTGACCGTGCCTGCTTTGCTGGCAGCAGGTATGTCACCCGCTCAGGCGCTGGCCACCAACAAGCTGCAGGCCTGCGGCGGTTCGGTTTCAGCCTCGCTCTATTTCATTCGCCGCAAAGTGGTGAGCCTTGCCGATCAGAAGCTCAATATTGCGATGACGTTTCTCGGCTCCACAACCGGCGCGCTGCTGGTTCAGCATGTTAAGTCAGACGTGCTGCGTCAGATCCTGCCGTTGCTGGTGATTGGTATCGGCCTGTACTTTTTGCTGATGCCAAAACTCGGTGAAGAAGACAGGCAGCGTCGGCTATACGGCTTGCCTTTTGCGCTAATTGCGGGCGGCTGCGTAGGTTTTTACGACGGCTTCTTCGGCCCCGGCGCGGGGTCGTTTTACGCGCTCGCGTTTGTGACGCTGTGCGGTTTTAACCTCGCAAAATCTACCGCTCATGCCAAAGTGCTGAACGCTACGTCGAACCTCGGCGGGCTGCTGCTGTTTATCATTGGCGGGAAAGTGATTTGGGGAACCGGCTTTGTAATGATGGCCGGGCAATTTTTGGGCGCGCGTATGGGATCGCGTCTGGTATTAAGTAAAGGACAGAAGCTTATCCGGCCGATGATTGTCGTTGTCTCGGCGGTGATGAGCGCCAAACTGTTATTTGATAGCCATGGAACGGAGATCCTCCACTGGTTGGGGGTTGCATAAATATGACCACAGCACACCATTATCAGGAGCTGATCGATATTTTCGACAGCTGCTTTCAGGATGATTTTAATACCCGTCTGATTAAAGGCGACGACGAACCGATCTATCTTCCTGCAGACGCAGAAATGCCATACAACCGTATTGTCTTCGCCCACGGTTATTACGCGAGCGGTATGCACGAAATTTCACACTGGTGTATCGCCGGTAAAGCCCGCCGCGAACTGGTGGATTTCGGTTACTGGTACTGCCCGGACGGGCGCGATGCGCATACGCAAAGCAAGTTCGAGAATGTGGAAGTGAAGCCGCAGGCGCTGGAGTGGCTGCTATGCGTGGCGGCGGGCTTCCCGTTTAACGTGAGCTGCGACAATCTGAGCGGTGATTTCGAGCCGGACCGGGTGGCGTTTCAGCGCCGAGTTCACGCCCAGGTCATGACTTATCTTAAAGATGGCATTCCTGAGCGTCCGGCACGGCTGATGGCCGCCCTGCGCCAATATTATAAAACCCCGCCGGTAACAGCAGAGCTGTTTCCCTGGCCGGAAGATTTAAACTAATACCTGTGCCTGTGAGTTTTTGTGTTGAAAATCAAACAATTGGTTTTCTGATTTTGAACAAAAAACCTGGAAAACCACGCTTTTCTGGGTTTTTTAACGATTCGAGGAAGTAAGATGATCGCGGAATTTGAAACACGCATTCTGGCGTTAATTGATGGAATGGTTGAGACGGCCAGTGATGACGAGCTGTTTGCCAGCGGTTACCTTCGCGGCCACCTCACTCTGGCGGTAGCGGAGCTGGAGCATGGCGACGACCACTCGCCGGAAGCGCTGCATGCGATGGTTTCCAGCAGTCTGGCAAAAGCGATTCAGGCGGGCGAGCTCTCTCCACGCGATCAGTCTCTGGTGCTGGGCATGTGGGATAACCTGTATAAGCAGGCGGAATTTAAGTAATTCATAACAGGCGGTGGATGGCGCTGACGCTTATCCACCCTACAAAACGTTTGAAACCGAGTTCCGTCGGGCGGATAAGCGTCAGCGCCTTCCGACAAAATTAACGGACTTCCTTCCCCTTCAACAGCTTCCGCACCCAAAACCGATTCGGGCTTAACGCCGCAAGCGTTGCGCTATCGAGCGGGATCGGCTCATCGCTCATTTGCGCTGCCAGAATCTCTGCCGTCAGCGGGGCGGTACATAAGCCTCTCGAACCCAGACCTGCCAGCATAAACAGATTGTCATAGACCGGCGCGCTGACGGCGTTGTCTTTCTCGTTAACCAGTTCGGCATAGCTTTCCAGCGTGCGGTGATAATCCGCTACGCTACCTATTACCGGCAGATGATCGCGTGTGGCGCAGCGCACGCCGCAACGCGCGCTGCCGGCGGAGATATCCACCTCTTTCAGCCAGTCGGCTTCCGGCAGGCAGTTGAGCAGACGCTGGCGATTATGTTTCTGATCCTCCTCGCTGTAGCGCATATCCTGTACGCCACGATGGTAACTTGCGCCGATGCAATGCTGCTGATTGTTCGGGTTAAGCGGGGTCAGATAACCGTCATAACAGAGCACCTGGCGGAGCGCCGCAAGGGCAGGAGTGGTTGGGATATGGCTTACCTGGCCGCCGACTGCGGAAACCGGCAGCTTTTCGGTTTGCAGGAACTGATTAATTTTATGTCCGTTTGCCAGCACCACTACGGCGTGCTGTTGCGACGACTGTTCGGCAAACTCTACCTGCCAGCCATCGGCTGATTTATCCAGCGCCGTAACGCGATGCCGGTAGTGCGTTTTCAATCCCTGCTGCTGCGCCAGCTCCAGCGCTCCGGCGGTAAGGTGTGCCGGACACAGCCAGCCGCCCAACGGATAGGTGATACCGCCACAGCCGGTTTCAACCCCGCTAATTTCAGCAACGGTTTTTTTATCTACGGCTTGAGCAAGCGGCTCCGGAAACGCCAGGCTTAGCATCTGCTCGATTTTATGCTGGCTTCTTTCATCCCAGCCGAGCTGCGTGACGCCGCACCAGTCGTGATCGAACTCAACGGGCAGCGAATCATACAGGCGACGGGCAAAGGTAAAAGCTGCCGCGAAAAAGTTTGTCAGCGAGGCATCGTGCGTGTTCAGGAGCGGGTAAAGCGCGCCCTGGCGGTTGCCGGAAGCGCCTTGCGCGGGCGCTTCATCTTCGCAGTAAAGCGTCACCTGCCAGCCGCGACGCAGTAGCGCAAGTGAAAGCAGGGCGCTGGCAACGCCTCCACCGACAATCGCTACCTCTCTTCCCTGCGCCGGAGGGCGCGCATACCACGGGGTTTGTGCCCGCTGAGGGAGATCCTGTTCCATGATCCCGGTTAACATCGTGCGCTTGCGCCCGAAGCCTTTGGCTTTCGTCATGGTGAAACCGGCCTCGATAAGTCCCCGACGCACGAATCCGGCACAGGTAAAGGTGGCCAGCGTGCCGCCAGGGCGCGCCAGCTTCGCCATCGCGTTAAAAAGGCCTGGCGTCCACATGTCCGGATTTTTTGACGGGGCGAAGCCATCAAGGAACCAGGCATCAACCTGATTCGTCAAAGTGTCATCCAGGTGCGGTATCAGTTCGTTAATATCGCCAAACCACAGGTCCAGCGTGATGCGCCCTTGCGCCAGCAGCAACCGGTGACAGCCGGCAACAGGAAGCGGCCATTGTTGCCGGAGCGCCCCGGCAAACTCCGCCAGTTCTGGCCAATGACCATGAGCCAGCGTCAGATCGGCTACGGTGAGCGGGAATTTTTCAAAACTAATAAAATGAAGGCGCTGGAGCGTGGCATGAGGCTGTTTTTCAGCGAAATCCTCAAAAGCCTGCCATAACGTCAAAAAGTTAAGCCCGGTGCCAAAGCCGCTTTCGGCTACGACAAAAAGAGAACGATCGTGGCTGGTGAAACGCTCTGACAGCCGATTTCCTCCCAGAAAGACATAACGAGTTTCTTCCAGTCCATTATCATTAGAGAAGTACACGTCATCAAATTCTCGGGATACAGGTGTACCCTCTTCGTTAAAGCCAAGGTTAGCGGATTGTACAGGGGAGTATTTCACGTAAGTTGCTCGTCTGGCAGGCTGAGAAACGATAGTAACGATGTGTGCGAAGCGGCGCAAATTTCAGGCCGATTTGGCTGATCGGACTTGTTCGGCGTACAAGTGTACGCTATTGTGCCAGTCGAAATCCTAAATAGTGTAGTGGAAGAGGTATTGAATGAAACGTGCAGTGATTACTGGTCTGGGCATCGTTTCCAGCATCGGTAACAACCAGCAGGAAGTCCTGGCATCTCTGCGTGAAGGACGCTCGGGGATCACTTTCTCTCAAGAGTTTAAAGACTCTGGTATGCGTAGCCACGTGTGGGGCAACGTCAAACTTGACACCACAGGTCTGATTGACCGCAAAGTGGTTCGTTTCATGAACGATGCCTCTGTCTATGCCTATCTTTCCATGCAGGAAGCTATCGCAGATGCTGGCCTGAAGGAAGAGGTTTACCAGAACAACCCGCGCGTTGGCCTGATTGCCGGCTCCGGTGGTTCATCTAAAGCACAAGTATTCGGTGCGGACGCAATGCGTAGCCCGCGCGGCCTGAAAGCGGTTGGTCCATATGTTGTGACCAAAGCGATGGGCTCAGCGGTTTCCGCCTGCCTTGCAACGCCGTTCAAAATCCACGGTGTGAACTACTCTATCAGCTCCGCATGTGCCACGTCCGCACACTGCATCGGTAATGCGGTAGAGCAGATCCAACTGGGTAAACAGGACATTGTATTTGCCGGCGGCGGCGAAGAGCTGGGCTGGGAAATGGCCTGTGAATTTGACGCGATGGGCGCACTCTCCACCAAATACAACGACGAGCCAGCTAAAGCGTCCCGTACCTATGATGCGAACCGCGACGGTTTCATTATCGCCGGCGGCGGCGGCATGGTTGTGGTTGAGGAGCTGGAGCACGCTCTGGCTCGCGGCGCGCATATCTACGCTGAAATCGTTGGCTATGGCGCAACGTCCGACGGCGCAGACATGGTTGCTCCATCAGGTGAAGGCGCGGTGCGCTGTATGAAGTTGGCAATGCACGGCATTGATACGCCGATTGACTATCTGAACACCCACGGAACGTCCACGCCGGTTGGCGATGTGAAAGAGCTGGGCGCAATCCGCGAAGTCTTCGGTGATAACTCTCCGGCCATGTCCGCAACCAAAGCGATGACCGGCCACTCGCTGGGTGCCGCAGGCGTTCAGGAAGCGATTTACTCTCTGCTGATGCTGGAGCACGGCTTTATCGCCCCAAGCATCAACATTGAAGAGATGGACGAGCAGGCGATAGGTCTGAACATCATCACCGAACCAACCGAGCGTAAGCTGAACACGGTGATGTCCAACAGCTTCGGCTTCGGCGGCACCAACGCCACGCTGGTTATGCGCAAAGTTAACGCGTAAACAGAGTTAAGTTTGTAAGCGGGGCGCCTTTGGGCGCCCCGTTTTTTTATCAGCTACTGCAAACGGAGTATGCAGTATGCCTGCAACAACTGAGTCTCAACTTAAAAAGCCAAAATCGGCTACACAACTATCCAGAACAATATCATCACTACAATCAGC
>DALYUA010000186.1:0-1127 GCA_031993245.1 Buttiauxella sp.
TAGTGATGATATATCCCGCCTTTTGTTTTAAAAGCAGGCCTTCTTTCGTGAACTGCGCAATGACATATAATAAGTGGCGATAGGAGACGCCCATATATTCTGCCGCCGGAGTATGTTTTTCGTGATATATGTCACAATGTTGCGTTAATAAAATAAATGCCGCCAGGCGATTCACCAGCGGATACGATTGGTTCTGCGTTAACGACACGATATTACGATAATTTTTTTGGCTTAACGCCACGCAAAGATTACGTAAAAAAGTGGCATCGTTTAAAAGCGCCGGGCGGTACTGTTTTACCGGCAGAGCCAGGCACCAGCACTCTTCAATGGCCTGTACGGCGCGTGGCTCATGGTGTATATCCACCAGCTCAATTTCCCCGATAAAACAAGGCGCGCCGAAAAAATCAATCAGCGACACCCGGCCATTGGCCTGCGTGGCATAAAGCTTGGCCCGGCCCCGGGCGAGATAAAAGAGGTATGTCGGCGCATGGCCTTCCTTCACGATAAAATTACCTGCCGGCACGTTGAATAAGCGGGTACCGCTAATGACATCAATAGAAAAGTTTTCGCCGTAGGCAGTTTCATGGATGAGCTGCGCTTTAAGTTTCTCGTCCTGGACTTCTTTCATGGCCACTTCCCGGTATGAGATTTCTCATATTTAATGTACGTTTTCTGTTGTTATGATTCAATCGTTATTAAAAAGCGCGCTTAAATTTTCTTTTATGAAAAGAAAATTTACTTTATGACCAGAGAGGAAATAACGATGGTAAAGAGAAAAATTATACTCGATTGCGATCCGGGACACGATGACGCTATTGCAATTATGCTGGCGGCAAAACATCCTGCAATAGATTTACTGGGGATAACGATTGTCGCAGGAAATCAAACGCTGGATAAAACCTTAGTTAATGGTCTCAACGTTTGCCAGAAATTGAATATTAATGTGCCGGTTCATGCTGGCATGCCAAAACCCATTATGCGTGAGCAAATAGTGGCGGACAATATTCATGGCGAAACCGGACTGGATGGCCCGGTATTTGCGCCGTTAACCCGTAAGGCAGAAAGTAAACACGCGGTACAGTATATTATCGATACGCTAATGAACAGCGAAGGTGATATTACTCTGG
>DALYUA010000186.1:1137-6571 GCA_031993245.1 Buttiauxella sp.
CTGGTGCCCGTCGGGCCGCTGACAAATATCGCTGTGGCGATGCGTATGCAGCCCGCTATTCTCCCTAAAATCCGCGAAATCGTATTAATGGGCGGCGCCTATGGCACAGGAAACTTCACGCCGTCGGCTGAATTCAATATTTATGCCGATCCTGAAGCGGCGCGGGTCGTGTTTACCTCAGGCGTGCCTCTGGTCATGATGGGCCTGGATTTAACGAACCAGACAGTCTGCACTTCTGATGTGATTGCCCGGATGGAAAAAGCAGGCGGGCCTGCGGGCGAGCTGTTCAGCGACATAATGAATTTTACGCTTAAAACGCAGTACGAAAACTATGGCCTGGCCGGCGGCCCGGTGCATGACGCGACCTGCATTGGCTATCTCATTAATCCGCAGGGATTCAAAACCCAGGATATGTATGTCGAAGTCGACGTCAACAGCGGTCCATGCTATGGCCGTACCGTCTGTGATGAGCTGGGCGTAACCGGCAAGCCGGTGAATACCAAAGTCGGGATGACTATCGATACCGGCTGGTTCTGGGACTTAGTGGAAGAGTGCGTGCGGATGTACCACTAATCCATGCTGATAGACAGGTTGGCAGGCAGGGCTGGCCAGTAAATTCACCCTGCCTGACGAAATCTAATGGGCAGTCAGCCGTCGCCCAAACGATATCAGATATACCAAAAGCCTTACATTAAAGGATATTCATTATGGATATAATGAGAAGTATTCTGGGTATGGTGGTATTACTGGCAATTGCTTTTTTGTTGTCAGTAAATAAAAAGCGTATCAGTATGCGCACCGTCGGCGCGGCGCTGATATTGCACATCGTTATCGGTGGCATAATGCTTTATTTCCCGCCGGGGAAATGGCTGGCTAAGCAAGCGGCATTGGGCATTCATCAGGTCATGATTTATAGCGATGCCGGCAGCGCCTTTATTTTTGGTTCGCTGGTGGGGCCGAAAATGGATGTGTTATTTGACGGCGCTGGTTTTATTTTTGCCTTTCGTGTCCTGCCCGCTATTATATTTATCACCGCGCTGGTGAGCCTGCTTTATTATATTGGCGTGATGGGCATACTGATCCGCATCCTCGGCGGTGTTTTTCAGAAGGCGCTGAATATCAGCAAGATCGAATCCTTTGTTGCCGTGACGACTATTTTTCTTGGCCAGAACGAAATTCCCGCCATCGTTAAGCCGTTTATTGACCGGCTGAACCGTAACGAGCTTTTCACCGCGATTTGTAGCGGAATGGCCTCCATCGCCGGATCGACGATGATTGGCTATGCGAGCCTGGGGGTTCCGATTGATTATCTTCTGGCGGCGTCGTTGATGGCCATCCCCGGCGGCATTTTGTTTGCGCGCATTCTCAGTCCGGCAACGGAAGCTTCACAGGTCAACTTTGATAACCTCTCATTTACCCAAACGCCGCCAAAAAGCTTTATTGAGGCTATTGCGACGGGGGCGATCGCCGGGATGAAAATTGCCGCGGGCGTAGCGACGGTTGTTATGGCATTTGTGGCGATTATCGCGCTGATCAACGGCATGATTGGCGGAGTTGGCGGCTGGTTTGGCTTTGGTCACGCCACGCTTGAAGGGATCTTTGGCTATTCCCTGGCACCACTGGCATGGCTGATGGGCGTTGACTGGGGGAATGCGACGCTCGCGGGTAGCCTGATTGGTCAGAAGCTGGCGATTAACGAGTTTGTTGCCTATTTAAGCTTCTCACCCTGGCTACAGGCTGGCGGGACGCTGGACGTTAAGACCATCGCCATCATTTCGTTTGCGCTGTGCGGCTTTGCAAATTTTGGTTCTATCGGGGTGGTCGTCGGGGCGTTTTCCGCCATTGCACCACAGCGTGCCCCCGAAATTGCTCTGCTGGGTCTGCGGGCGCTGGCTGCCGCGACGCTCTCAAACCTGATGAGCGCAACGATAGCCGGGTTCTTTATTAGCCTTGCCTGAATAAGTGACGCGCCAGGGGTTTCTGGCGCGCGCTACAAACTTACGCCACGGCTTGCTGGCCCTGCTGGGCTTTCAGCCAGGCTATCTCTTCCGCCCAGATATCCGGATTGATGGTTTCCAGAATTAATGGAATACCGTCAAAACGGCTGTCGCTCATGATCCAGCTAAACGGCGTGTGCCCGATATTGCCTTCGCCGAGGCTGTGATGACGGTCTACGCGGCTGGCGAACGTACTTTTTGCATCGTTGAGATGCATACCGCGCAGATAGTTGAAGCCGACAATCCTTTCGAATTCGTCGAAAGTTTTTTCGCAGTCCGCAGCGGTACGTAAATCATATCCTGCCGCAAACGCGTGGCAGGTATCGATGCAGACCCCGACGCGGGATTTGTCTTCAACGCCGTCGATAATCGCCGCCAGATGCTCAAAACGGAAGCCAAGATTGCTGCCCTGACCGGCAGTATTCTCAATCACCGCCGTCACGCCCTGGGTTTTATCCAGCGCAATATTAATGGACTGCGCGATCTTCGCGAGGCATTCATCCTCTGAAATTTGCTTCAGGTGGCTGCCGGGATGGAAGTTCAGCAGCGTCAGGCCAAGTTGCTCGCAGCGCTGCAGCTCATCGATAAAGGCCTGGCGGGATTTTTCCAGCGGCTCTTCAGCCGGATGCCCGAGGTTAATCAGAAAACTGTCGTGGGGCAGGATCTGGCCCGGCCCGTAGTTATACTTTTCGCAGGCGCGTTTGAAATTACTGATAACTTCATCGGTGAGCGGGGCGGCCCGCCATTGACGCTGGTTTTTAGTAAACAGGGCAAACGCGGTGGCTTCCAGTTCGTGGGCGCGAATGACGGCGTTTTCTAACCCGCCCGAGGCGCTAACGTGCGCTCCAATAAACTTCATCTTTGTCTCCTGTCAAAACCCGCTACCGGGAAACGGACAATGATAGCGGGTTAGCGAGGATATTTCCGTTCCAAATTATGCGATCAGGTGGTGAATACCCAGGTTAATGGCAGCCCCTCCCACTATCAGCCAGACAAACAGCACCAGCGCCATCAACAGCGGGCGCACGCCTGCTTTTCTCAGCGCGCTGATATGGGTGGTTAAGCCCAGCGCCGCCATCGCCATTGCCAGCAGGAAAGTATCCAGCGTCACCAGCATATTCACCAGCCGGTTCGGCAGCAGGTGGAACGAGTTAACTATCGCCACCAGGATAAACAGCACCGCAAACCACGGGATGGTGAATTTGCTCGCCCGGGCTGCACCTGCCGGAGCAAGCTGTTTAACTCTTGCTGCAAGAAAGATAAGGAACGGCGCCAGCATCATCACGCGCAGCATCTTGGCAATCACCGCCGCGTTTTCTGTTTCCGGGCTGATGGCGTGCCCCGCAGCCACAACCTGCGCCACTTCGTGCATGGTTGAGCCCGTGTAAATCCCGAAGGTTTCAGGCGTGAACCAGTGGGCCACAAAAGGGTAAATCATCGGATAGATGAAGATCGCAAGCGTACCAAAGATAACCACGGTAGCCACCGCCACGGTAACTTTACTGGCTTCTGCTTTGACAACCGGCTCGGTCGCCAGAATTGCCGCCGCGCCGCAGATGCTGCTGCCTGCGCCAATCAGCCAGCTGGTTTGTTTATCCAGGCCAAACACTTTCTGACCAAGCCAGCAGGCGAGGGTAAAGGTGCTGGTGAGGGTCAGAATATCGATGATAATGCCGCTGGCGCCTACATCCGCAATTTGCGAAAACGTCAGGCGGAAGCCATAAAGGATAATGCCCAGCCTTAACAGATGTTGTTTCGCAAACAACACGCCGCCGTCGCACTGCTGCCAGATTTTGGGGTACAAAGTATTGCCGATGACCATTCCGCACAGGATAGCGAGCGTCAGCGCGCCCAGGCCTGAGCCAGCCATGGCAGGTATATTGCCCATCCATAATGCAAACGCGGTGATAGCGCCTGAAAGCGCAAGTCCCGGCAAAAAACGCCACGGTGCGTGCCGGTGAGCGGGAACGGTAAATTCAGTCATAGCCTTCTCCTTTGCGTTGGCTAAAGGTTAAGGCCGACTGGTTTAAAAATAAAATTGATTATATATTTATAACCAATCTGAATAAGTGATAAGACAGGTTTCTATGCACATTACACTGCGACAACTTGAAGTTTTCGCCGAGGTCTTAAAAAGCGGTTCAACTACCCAGGCCTCGCAGATGCTTGCGCTGTCGCAGTCGGCGGTGAGCGCGGCGCTTGCGGATCTTGAAGGCCAGCTTGGCGTTCAGCTTTTTGACCGCGTTGGCAAGAGGCTGGTCATCAATGAACACGGGCGTTTGCTTTATCCGCGCGTGGTTGGGTTGCTGGAGCAGGCGGGTGAGATAGAACAGCTATTCCGGGAAGACAACGGCGCTATCCGCGTTTATGCCAGCAGCACCATCGGCAACTATATTTTGCCTGAAATGATCGCCCGCTACCGCCGTGATTTACCGCATTTGCCGCTGGAGATGAGCGTTGGCAACAGTCAGGACGTGATTAACGCCGTGGCCGATTTTCGCGTGGATATCGGGCTTATCGAAGGTCCAAGCCATATGACGGAGCTGGTAACCGAGCCCTGGCTGGAAGATGAACTGGTGGTGTTCGCCTCGCCTTCAGCGCCGCTGCTCGCGCAGCCCGTCACGCTTGAGACGCTTGCCGCCCAGCAGTGGATCCTGCGTGAAAAGGGGTCGGGCACGCGTGAAATCGTCGACTACCTTCTGCTTTCGCATCTGCCGCAGTTCCATCTGGGCATGGAATTAGGCAACTCGGAAGCGATAAAGCATGCCGTTCGCCACGGGCTGGGGATTAGCTGCCTGTCGCGCCGGGTGATTGAGGAGCAGCTGGAGTCCGGCTCGCTGGTAGAAGTGGCGGTGCCGCTGCCGCGCCTGACAAGGACGCTTTACCGCATTCATCACCGCCAGAAGCATATCTCTAAATCCTTGCAGCGTTTCCTGGGGTACTGCAAAGAGTAGGGAGCTTCTGGCTCAACTCGCGAGCGAGCCTGAGTCATAAGCACTTTACTTATAATCCAGCCACGATCATGAAGGTCTCTTATAACCCGGCATTTCTGCTATATGAACGGGGCGGTTTTGTTACAATCGCGCCTCATTTTTACGAAGGACCGCAATTTTCTATGGTTTCTCAAGATAAAACCACACAAGCGCCTGGCTTACGCCGTGAGCTGAAAGCGCGTCACCTGACGATGATCGCCATTGGCGGTTCTATCGGTACGGGGCTTTTTGTCGCATCCGGTGCGACCATTTCTCAGGCGGGCCCCGGCGGCGCGCTGCTGTCATATATGCTGATTGGTCTGATGGTGTACTTCCTGATGACAAGCCTCGGCGAACTTGCCGCTTATATGCCCGTTTCCGGCTCTTTCGCCACCTACGGTCAGCAATATGTTGAAGAAGGCTTTGGTTTCGCGCTGGGCTGGAACTACTGGTACAACTGGGCGG
>DALYUA010000187.1:0-6541 GCA_031993245.1 Buttiauxella sp.
TGGAAGGCGCTAACGTTAAATCAAAGCGCAGCAATTACCGAGGCCAGGCATAAGGTCATAGCAGCCCGCCGCGAAGTTCAGGCGCAGTACGGTGAATTTATGCCGTTAGTTAACCTTTACGCCTCACATTCACTGAGTAAATCCGCTACGAATTCCTCTATAGACCAGCGCTATGAGACCAGCAGCATGGGAATTCAGGTTAACGTGCCGCTTTATTCCGGGGGACGCTCAGCGGCGTCAACAAAACAGGCCGGCGCCCGGCTAGGGCAAAACCAGTATCTTCTGGAAAACATTATCCGCACCACGCTGAATGAATTGCATAAATCATGGCGACAATGCTCTGGTATCCAGGACAGATTACAGGCTTACAACCTGGCCGTTAAATCTGCACGGCTACAGCTTACGGCAACGCAAAAAGGCGTGCTTGCCGGGCAACGAATTAATCTCGATGTGCTTGACGCCGAACGGCAGCTTTACAGCACGCGGCTGGATCTGGTCACGGAAAAATACAGCTATATACGTGCCTGGCTCATGCTGCACTACTACTCAGGGAAACTCTCACAGGAGGTGATAGAAACCATAGACAGTTATTTTCAATAGTAGAAAACAAAACCGTATAAATAATGCCCGTTGTTATTAACAACCAATACATACAGGAACTAAAAAATGGGAATGTTCGATTATAGGGATTTTGACACCCAAAAATTAATGCAGGATAACATGGCGCTCGAATTCTATATATATGAGCGCATGGGACTTACGGGTGGAATGGAGGGAACATTCGACAGCTATAATAAAGACGGTGCATGGCGTGAATTAACCCCCGATTATTTTAATAACCAGGATATCATCTATAACCCAAAAGATAATTCTTATCATGGAGAAACCGCCTGGTACTGGGGCGTACAAGCCTCGGTGCTGGGAAAATATGACAGCATGGGAAACATGACCTCTATCGGCCTCAGTTTCTGGGGAACGGGTGGTTCGCCAGATGATGAAAATGGTGTCTGGAACATATTAAGCGATATACTATCCTACGGCCTTGATATTCTTGGCCCAGCGAATAGTATCCATAGCTACGTCTATAACGCATTTAATTCACTGCTGAGCGAGGTAGTTAATCTGGCTCAGGAAAATGGATTAACCGGTAAGGATATCATTATCGCAGGCCAGAGTCAGGGAGGCCTTTGCGTTAACAGCATGGCCTCAGCCTCGGCATTAGGTAAATGGAACGGTTTCTTTGAAGATTCGGCCTATATAGCGATTGCCTCCCCCACTCAAAATAACCTGGACGACAAGGTGCTGAATATCGGACTGGAAAACGATCCCGTTTACAGAGTCGTGGAAAATGACAGCCTTACGCTTGAATCACCGTTTATCCATGATAAACCTCTGCCGACCTGTACCAATAATCTGGTATCCTTTAATGACTATTACACCGAAAATAATCCCTATAATCTCCTGACTTTTTTTGACTGGGGAATGAATGGTCATGCTCCCATCTGGTATGAGCGAGTAATAAATAGCATTCTGGATTCTAGTTTCTACAGCGCCACTAATCTGAATTCAACGGTCATTGTCGCGCATTTATCCGATGAAATGCGTGAAAAGACCTGGGTAGAAGACCTGAATTATATCGCAAGGGAGCACGTTGGCCCAACTTTCATATTAGGTTCAGAGCAGGCTGATTTGATTAAAGGCGGTTGGGGCATCGACTACCTGGAAGGCAACGGCGGCGATGATATATTCCGTGATGCGGGGGGGTATAACGTCATTATGGGCGGGGAAGGAACGGATACCTTTGATGCCGACACTCAATTCGACTTCTGGTCCTACGGACGCGATATGTACGGCAATATCTGGGCTAAGGACCTGGCAGGCAATGTTTCTGTTCTCAACAGCGTAGAAAATATCAAAGGCGGCTACTTTAACTGGTGGGGCTTACAGTGGCACGAAATTAACGGCACCTTCACGGCTGACGGCATCGAATTCAGCTATGACAACGTTCATGACTTCAAGCCATACAGCACAACGGCCCATGCCAGCCTGAATCAAGACTCTGTTGTTACTGCCGCTGCACCGGCTGAGGGCGACTCTGGCTTCCTGTTCGGCTATATGGGTGACGACACGCTTATTGGGACAACGCTTAATGAAGTGTTCGCCTCCGGCCAGGGTGACGATACCATCTTCACAGGCGGCGGCAGAGACACCGTTATTATCGGCGGTGAGAATTTTGGTCACGATACTATTTACCACTTTGGCGCTGACGATAAACTGGTATTCCTTGGGAATTCACAGATTGAAAGCCAGGAGAGCCTGTACGATTACATGTCAACCGTAGGAGATGATATTGTCTTTAACTTTAACGAAGAAAGCAGTATTACGCTTTTAGGTACCGCTAACCTGGGTCTGGATCATTACCAGTTTATCGCGGCCTGATGGCCGGATAATATAAAACTCATTTAATCAAATACCGCATCAATATTATGATGCGGTATTTTTATTTCATTAGCATAAAACAACCAAAATAATCTAAACAGGAGGTTAATGATCCCAGAACAATAATACTTGTGCAACCATCGTAAAAAAACTTTTAAATAATAGATATTTTATTAACTGGAGCAAGAATGGGTGTATTTAATTTAGCTGGTTTAAACCCTAACCAATCAAAATCAGTCGTGGCGGACTCTTTAGCGCTGATGATGTATTCGTATCATAACATTGATGATGGCTTTTCAGTCGGTTACGGGGCGAACGGATTTGGTACAGGGCTTCCGCTAACCCTGCTAACGGCATTATTCGGCAATGATAAATCGCAGGGGATATTTGCAGGTATCCCCTGGAACCCGGACTCTGAAAAAGCAGCGCTTGAGGAAGTAAATCGCGCCGGTTGGTATGTTATCGATGCAGAGACCCTGGGATATGAGGGAATAACAGACCATCGTGGAACATATTACGGTGAACAAAACGGCTATGGCTCCGCACAGGCGGAAGTTTTAGGAAAGTATGATGATAACGGCAAACTGATTGAAATTGGTATCGCCTTTCGTGGCACCAGCGGCCCGCGAGAATCGATAATAATAGATACGCTTGGCGATCTTGCTCTTGATTTACTGGCGGCGTTTGGTAGCGAGGATTATTGCGATAACTTCACCCTTAATGCCTTTGGTAATTTATTGAGCAATGTCGCAAAATTTGCCAGCCAGCATGGCTTAACGGGCGATAACGTCGTAATCAGCGGTCATAGCCTGGGCGGACTAGCGGTTAACAGCACGGCAGCGCTTAGCGATAGCCAGTGGAATGGATTCTTCTCAAATTCACACTATGTCGCTTACGCGTCCCCCTCGCAGTATGAGGAGGGAGGGAAAGTTCTTAATATTGGTTTCGAAAACGATCCCGTATACAGAGCGTTAAATGGAGACGACTTCGAATTATCTTCCCTGTTTGTTCATGATGCCGCGCATGAATCCACGACGGATAATATTGTCAATTTCAATGATTATCACGCGTCGGGTCTGTGGAATGCTTTGCCCTTTTCAATTCTGAATATTCCCTCATGGATTTCCCACTTGCCCTTTTTTTATCAGGACATCATGGCGCGGATCCTGACATCTGACTTCTATAACTGTACCAACCGGGATTCAACTATTATCGTTTCCTCCCTCTCAGACGCTACCCGCGGTTCAACCTGGGTGGAGGATTTGAATCGATATGCAGAAAAGCATACCGGCCCCACCTTTTATCATCGGCAGTGATTATAACGATCGGATCAAGGGTGGCAGCGGTATTGACTACCTGGAAGGCAACGGCGGTAATGATATATTCCGTGATGCAGGGGGGTATAACGTCATTATGGGCGGGGAAGGAACGGATACCTTTGATGCCGATACTCAATTTGACTTCTGGTCCTACGGACGCGATATGTACGGCAATATCTGGGCTAAGGACCTGGCAGGCAATGTTTCTGTTCTCAACAGCGTAGAAAATATCAAAGGCGGCTACTTTAACTGGTGGGGCTTACAGTGGCACGAAATTAACGGCACCTTCACGGCTGACGGCATCGAATTCAGCTATGACAACGTTCATGACTTCAAGCCATACAGCACAACGGCCCATGCCAGCCTGAATCAAGACTCTGTTGTTACTGCCGCTGCACCGGCTGAGGGCGACTCTGGCTTCCTGTTCGGCTATATGGGTGACGACACGCTTATTGGGACAACGCTTAATGAAGTGTTCGCCTCCGGCCAGGGTGACGATACCATCTTCACAGGCGGCGGCAGAGACACCGTTATTATCGGCGGTGAGAATTTTGGTCACGATACTATTTACCACTTTGGCGCTGACGATAAACTGGTATTCCTTGGGAATTCACAGATTGAAAGCCAGGAGAGCCTGTACGATTACATGTCAACCGTAGGAGATGATATTGTCTTTAACTTTAACGAAGAAAGCAGTATTACGCTTTTAGGTACCGCTAACCTGGGTCTGGATCATCACCAGTTTATCGCGGCCTGATAGCCGGATAATACGAAGGTAATCCAGATAAATGCCGTGCCGGTAACGAGCACGGCATTTTTACATTTCAGTTAAAAGCATCAGTTCGGGCACTTATAAACCTGGCCGGTCATTTTACTGGCGGTGGGCGCAAAGCTCGACAGCAGGTTCTGGCTTGGGCTGCTGACACCATAAATCACGTTACCGCCCATCGCTGCCGCATTATTACGCAGGGCATTTGCCGCACCGCGCATAGAGCCGCCTTCATCGCCGTGCTGCCCGGATAACCAGTTGCTCTGCTCGCCGGTGGCGCTGCCTAACAGTTGGCAGTTGCTGGCTGGCTTATCCTCAACAAAACGAACGCTCTGCCCGGCCGTACTCAGTTCATTGCTGGTACTGCATCCCGCCAGCAGCAACGCTGCCACAGCCATTCCTGCTGAAACTTTTATGCGCATGTTGTTCCCCGTAATCAATGCCGTATTGAATGTAGCGGGCCATCATTGCCCGGTAAGACCTTATACCAGACTGCGACCCAAAAGAAAAAACCCTCAGACATTTCTGCCTGAGGGTTTCTTTAACACAGGGTGCTAAGGCAATTACATCATGCCGCCCATGCCACCCATGCCGCCCATACCACCAGCGGCGCCTAAATCAGGAGCGTCGCCTTTTGGCAGGTCGGTAACCATGCACTCGGTGGTGATCATCAGGCCAGCCACGGATGCCGCGTACTGCAGAGCAGAACGGGTTACTTTGGTTGGATCCAGGATACCCATGTCGAGCATGTTGCCGTATTCTTCGGTTGCCGCGTTGTAACCATAGTTACCGTCGCCTGCTTTCACGGTATTAGCCACAACGGATGGCTCTTCGCCGCAGTTCAGAACGATCTGACGCAGAGGTGCTTCCATCGCGCGCAGCGCAACTTTAATACCTACGTTCTGATCTTCGTTCACGCCGCGCAGTTCGCCCAGTTTGGAAGCTACGCGAATCAGCGCAACGCCGCCGCCGGCAACCACGCCTTCTTCTACCGCAGCACGGGTAGCGTGCAGGGCATCTTCAACGCGTGCTTTCTTCTCTTTCATTTCAACTTCGGTAGCTGCACCGACTTTGATTACCGCAACGCCGCCAGCCAGTTTCGCTACGCGCTCCTGCAGTTTTTCACGGTCGTAGTCGGAAGTCGCTTCTTCGATCTGCTTACGGATCTGAGCAACGCGGCCCTGAATTGCGCCTTCTTCACCCACGCCATCGATGATGGTGGTGGTGTCTTTGTTGATCACAACGCGTTTTGCCTGACCCAGGTCTTCCAGAGTCGCTTTTTCCAGCTCCATACCGATCTCTTCAGAGATAACGGTACCGCCAGTCAGGATAGCGATATCCTGCAGCATTGCTTTACGACGATCGCCGAAGCCTGGCGCTTTAACAGCAGCCACTTTCACGATACCGCGCATGGTGTTCACCACCAGGGTAGCCAGCGCTTCGCCTTCAACATCTTCAGCGATGATCAGCAGTGGTTTGCCAGCTTTCGCAACGGCTTCCAGCACCGGCAGCATTTCACGGATGTTGGAGATTTTTTTATCAGCCAGCAGGATGAACGGGCTGTCCAGTTCGATTGAACCGGTTTCTGGCTTGTTGATGAAGTATGGAGACAGGTAGCCACGGTCAAACTGCATACCTTCCACTACGTCCAGCTCGTCCTGCAGACCGGTGCCTTCTTCAACGGTGATAACGCCTTCTTTGCCCACTTTCTCCATCGCTTCTGCGATCAGAGTACCCACGGTTTCGTCGGAGTTAGCGGAGATAGTACCAACCTGAGCGATGGCTTTAGAATCAGAGCAAGGAACGGACAGCGCTTTCAGCTCTTCGACAGCAGCGATAACTGCTTTGTCGATACCGCGCTTCAGATCCATTGGGTTCATACCCGCAGCGACGGCTTTCAGGCCTTCGGTGATGATGGACTGAGCCAGCACGGTTGCGGTGGTGGTACCGTCGCCTGCGGCGTCGTTCGCTTTAGAGGCAACTTCTTTCACCATCTGCGCACCCATGTTTTCGA
>DALYUA010000188.1:0-6536 GCA_031993245.1 Buttiauxella sp.
TCTACGATGTCGTCTGCCGCGGCATCCGCAAGGTAATCGGCATTAAATTCATAACTATCAATAACGATGTTCTGCTCGTCGATGCATTCACCGTTGAAAGCGGCAATTTCCTGGCCTTCCAGCTCATGCAAACGAAACAGTACCACGCTGACGTCGCCCTGCGCGCAGACGCTCAAATCACGTTTTAACGTTTCCTGTACAGTTTCCCAGTCGCTAAAGCGCGTCTGGTTAAAACTGTTCAGATAGAGCTTAAAGCTTTTGGATTCCACCAGGTTGACGCTATTGGCATCAAGCTGGACGTGCCCGACGGCAACCTGCGGCAGGCCGTTATCGTTTAGCCAGGAGAGTTCATATAGCGTCCAGATATCCCCCCCGTGAAAGGGCAGGTTAGCTGCCTGCAGGCCTAACGGATCGCGGTTCAGACTGCGCGGTACAGCCTGAAGCAGGGCGGGTTCGTAGGTATCCTGGTAAGCGGTTGGCTTACCCAGCGTCAGGCCGCTCAGCGCCTGGTGTTTTTCATAAGACATGTGTCACCGGTAGAATGCAGGTACAATTGGCCTCTATTGTACCGCAGCCTTGAGAGAGTGAGAAATTGGTGGATAACGATGTGCGCCTGGCGCTGGAAGCATTCACGGAACGTTTTTGCACGCAGTGGCATGAGCAAACCGGCGGCTGGCCTGCAAGCGAAGATCTGTACGGTGTTCCGTCGCCCTGTATAGTCACCACAACCGGCAGCGATGTGCGCTGGCAGCCGCAACCTTTTTCCCTTGAGGAGGATTTAAGCGCCGTAGAGCGCGCGCTGGATATCTCGCTCCAGCCTGCAGCCCATCAGTTTTATACCACGCAGTTCGCAGGGGATATGCCCGCGCTAGCCGGCAGCGTAGAGTTGACGCTTCTCCAGGCATGGAGCGAGGACGATTTTCAGCGCGTCCAGGAAAATTTAATCGGCCATCTGGTAACACAGAAACGCCTGAAACTTTCGCCAACCCTTTTTCTGGCGACCACGGGGGACGAAATGGAAGTGGTGTCGCTGTGTAACTTAAGCGGCGAAGTGGTGCTGGAAAAAATCGGCACAAAACAGCGCAGGACGCTGGCACCATCGCTGGTGGCGTTCCTGGAATCTCTCCAGCCGCAGGTAATTTAGCCCGGGCGCGTAGACGGCGTGTGAGAGATCTCTTACAAATGTTGTAAGAGATCGCTAACTTTTTGCCGGGCATTAGCTGATTGTGAATATATGATTCTATTAGTTATCAATTGGTTAAATTGTTTCTGGGTTGCTTTCGTACGAAAGTTGATGGGAACTTTCCTCCCGGGTCCCTTGTCAGAAAGTGCCAAATAAGGGATCCTGTGTTCATCGACAGGAAGTCGAATAGTGAAAGCGATGACAGGATGACATCACTTCATGAGGAAGTGGAACACGCCAGGATAGCGTTACAGGGAAGGCTTCTGGAAGAAGCATGGAGACTCAGGATGAGTAAGGGACACCTCCAGGATGGAGAATGAGAGCCGTATCAGGATGAGCGGCGGGTCTGGAAGACTAAAGGATTTCGTATCAGGACGATACAGGACACCAGCAGGACGCAGGTTGCAGGAAGCATATACGATGGATTGTAGGTCAGGAGACCGCAGGACAAAGTTGTCACGGACGAGCAGGGAGCACTAAAAGTAGCGGGATTAGCTGCGAAACGAACCGGGAGCACTGTTTATACAGTGCTCCCTTTTTTTATGCATTTTTTCGCAAGGTCAAAGAAATGGTATGCTTGCCCGCTTCTTTGGCCTGATGTATGAGGTTTTCATGGAACGCCATGCGCTGGTACGCCAGCATTTACAAGCAATCGAACAGGTTTTACGCGAGCATCAACTCTGGCAGGGCATCGCACCCAAGCCTGCCGCGTTTGAAAGCACGCAGCCATTTTGTATGGATACGCTGGAGCCGCATGAGTGGTTACAGTGGGTGCTAATCCCGCGTATGCACGCGCTTATCGACAGCAATCAGCCTCTGCCCGCTTCTTTTGCCATCGCCCCGTATTACGAAATGGCGCTTGATGCCGCCCATATCGGACGCGAGCCGCTGCTGGCTGCCCTGCAGGAGCTGGACGTCCTGTTTGCCGGCGCTGCCGACTGATGCTGGAGATCATTTATCAGGACGAATGGCTGGTGGCGGTGAATAAACCGTCGGGCTGGCTGGTGCACCGTAGCTGGCTGGACAGGCACGAAAAGGTCTTCGTGATGCAAACCCTGCGCGATCAAATCGGCCAGCATGTGTTTACCGTCCACCGTCTGGACAGACCGACTTCCGGCGTGCTGCTGCTGGGGCTTTCCAGCGAAGTGGCGCGTTTACTGTCGCAGCAATTTGAAAACCATCAGATTCGCAAACGTTATCACGCGCTCACCCGCGGCTGGCTTGAAGATGAGGCGGTGCTGGATTATCCGCTAACAGAAGAGCTGGATAAAATTGCTGATAAGCATGCAAGCCTTGATAAAGGCCCGCAGCCTGCGGTAACGCATTACCGCGGCATGGCGACGGTTGAAATGGCGGTGCCGGTTGGGCGTTATCCCTCGGCGCGCTACAGCCTGGTAGAGCTGGAACCGCAAACCGGCCGCAAGCATCAGTTGCGCCGTCACCTCTCGCATCTGCGCCATCCTATTATTGGCGATTCGAAGCACGGCGATTTGCGGCAGAATCGCGCCGCCGCAGAACATTTTGGCTGCCAGCGTTTAATGCTGCACGCAAGTCATCTTCAGCTTAATCATCCGGTTACCGGCGAGCCGCTCGTCCTGCGTGCGCAGCTCGACGATACCTGGATGCAGATGATGTCGCAGTTTGGCTGGCGCGGCATGCTCGGCGATATCGAAAAGGTTGAGTTTGCCGCGGGCAACCGTCAGGATGAAAGCCAGAAACCATAATCCAGGGAGTTAACCTATGGCCGAAGTGGGTATTTTTGTTGGCACTATGTATGGCAACTCGCTGCTGGTGGCAGAAGAAGCCGAAGCGATTTTGAAAAAGCAGGGGCACCAGGCGAAGGTGTTTGAAGACCCTGAGCTCACAGACTGGCAATTTTATCGCCAGCATTACGTGCTGGTTGTGACCTCGACCACCGGCCAGGGCGATTTACCCGACAGTATTGTTCCGCTGTTTCAGGCCATAAAAGATGAAGTAGGTTACCAGCCGGAGTTACGCTACGGGCTAATTGCCCTGGGCGACAGCAACTACGACCATTTCTGCGGCGGCGGTAAAAAGTTTGATGCGCTGCTGCAGGAACAGGGCGCAACGCGAATCGGAAGCGTGTTGACTATCGATGCCAACGACTATCCTGAGCCTGAAGCGGTAGCCAATCCCTGGCTTGAGCAGTGGGTTAAGTTGCTAAGCTAAATTAATCCATTTCCATGGCGGGTAAGCGAGAGTATTACCCGCCTTATTTTTGCGTTGCACGGCACCTGTGTTTATCCACCCGCACGCGCACTCCGGCCAACCCCATTTCTCCTCGATTTGCCTGTTTGTTGCAAAAAGCGTGAACCACTCCCCAGCTTTATGGACAGACGCCACAAACTGCTCAAACGGTGAGCGTCAAACTTGTGTCTTTGCACGATGAGGACGACAAGTTCTCTCCATATACTTTCTCCCGGTTAAGTAATAAAACCGCGCAAACCAGCGTAATGACTCGTTTCGCTAATAAAAAATACAGTGCAAAACACAAAGCACCGTTCCCGTTACCCTACAAATGCTGTTTAGTTCAGGAGTGCATCATGAACACAATTAGCCAAACGGCGAGCGTGGTCGAAAAAAGGACCAACGCCCGCTACTGGATAGTGGTGATGCTGTTTATCGTCACTTCATTTAACTATGGCGACCGCGCCACCCTGTCGATTGCCGGCTCTGAGATGGCAAAAGATATTGGGCTTGACCCGATTGGCATGGGATACGTTTTCTCCGCGTTTTCCTGGGCTTATGTAATCGGTCAAATCCCTGGCGGCTGGCTGCTTGACCGTTTCGGTTCGAAGCGCGTCTATTTCTGGTCCATCTTAATCTGGTCGATGTTTACCTTATTGCAGGGCTTCGTCGATATCTTTAGCGGTTTTGGCATCATCGTCGCGCTGTTTATGCTGCGTTTTCTGGTGGGGCTGGCCGAAGCACCTTCCTTCCCCGGCAACAGTCGAATCGTGGCGGCATGGTTCCCGGCACAGGAGCGCGGCACCGCGGTCGCTATTTTTAACTCTGCACAATATTTTGCGACCGTTATCTTTGCCCCAATCATGGGCTGGCTGACGTATAAAGTGGGCTGGTCACATGTATTCTTCTTCATGGGCGGGCTGGGCATCGTTATTAGCTTTATCTGGCTGAAGGTTATCCATGACCCTAACAGTCATCCCGGTGTGAACAAGAAAGAGCTTGAATACATCGAAGAGGGTGGCGGGCTTATCAACATGGATCAGAAGAAGGCCAAAGAGCATGTGTCCTTCGCGCAAAAATGGGGCCAGATCAAACAGTTGATTAGCTCGCGCATGATGATCGGCGTCTACATTGGGCAGTATTGCATCAACGCTTTAACCTACTTCTTTATCACCTGGTTCCCGGTTTATCTGGTGCAGGAAAAAGGCATGTCGATTCTGAAGGCGGGCGTTGTGGCCTCGGTGCCAGCGGTTTGCGGATTTATGGGGGGCGTGCTGGGCGGGATTATCTCTGACTGGCTGATGCGCCGCACCGGTTCGCTAAACATTGCGCGTAAGACGCCTATCGTTTTGGGAATGTTGCTCTCGATCAGCATGGTGTTCTGTAACTACGTGCAGTCTGAATGGGTAGTCGTGGGCTTTATGGCGATGGCCTTCTTCGGCAAGGGCATCGGTGCGCTGGGTTGGGCCGTAATGGCCGACACCGCGCCAAAAGAGATAAGCGGCCTGAGCGGCGGCCTGTTTAACATGTTCGGCAACGTTTCCGGCATCGTGACGCCAATTGCTATTGGCTACATTGTTGGGGTATCCGGCTCGTTTAACGGCGCGCTGATCTACGTAGGGATCCACGCCATTGTCGCAGTGCTTAGCTATCTGGTTATCGTTGGCGATATCAAACGCGTAGAACTGAAGCCCGTCATAACAGGACGATAATGATGAATACACAAGCAAGTCCGATTGTTACTGATATGAAGGTTATTCCGGTAGCCGGCCATGACAGCATGTTGCTCAATATCGGCGGGGCGCACGGTGCCTTTTTTACCCGCAACATCGTGGTGCTTACCGATAACGCCGGGAACACCGGCGTGGGTGAAGCGCCTGGCGGAGAAGTGATTTACCAGACCCTGGTCGATGCAATTCCGCAAGTTGTCGGGCAGGAAGTCGCGCGTATGAATCGCGTGGTGCAGAACGTCCATAAAGGCAATCAGTCAGCCGATTTTGATACTTTCGGCAAGGGCGCCTGGACCTTTGAGCTGCGCGTTAACGCGGTAGCGGCGCTGGAAGCAGCGCTTCTGGATTTACTGGGCAAGGCGTTGAACGTGCCGGTTTGCGAGCTACTCGGTCCAGGCAAGCAGCGCGATGAGGTCACCGTACTGGGCTATCTGTTCTATATCGGCGATCGCAACAAAACCGATCTGCCATATCTGGACGGCAAAAACGCCAGCCATGCCTGGTATGAGCTGCGTCATCAGGAAGCGCTAACCAGTCAGTCGATAGTGCGCCTGGCGGAAGCCGCGCAGGATCGCTACGGTTTTAAAGATTTCAAACTGAAAGGCGGCGTGCTGCCGGGCGAGCAGGAGCTGGACGCTGCCCGCGAACTGAAAAAACGTTTCCCGGATGCGCGTATCACCGTGGATCCTAACGGGGCCTGGCTGCTTGATGAAGCTATCGAGCTGTGTAAAGGCATGTCTGATGTGCTGACGTATGCCGAAGATCCTTGCGGTGCGGAGCAGGGCTATTCCGGGCGTGAGATAATGGCGGAGTTCCGTCGCGCGACCGGTCTGCCCGTTGCCACCAATATGATTGCCACCAACTGGCGTGAAATGAACCATGCTGTAATGGTCAACGCGGTAGATATTCCGCTGGCCGACCCACATTTCTGGACGCTGAGCGGTGCCGTACGCGTGGCGCAGCTGTGTGATGACTGGGGGCTGACGTGGGGCTGTCATTCGAACAACCATTTCGACATTTCGCTGGCGATGTTTACCCATGTAGGCGCGGCAGCGCCGGGCAAGCCGACCGCAATCGACACCCACTGGATCTGGCAGGAAGGCGATCAGCGCCTGACAAAATCTCCGCTACAAATCGTCAATGGCAAAATTGCCGTTCCGGACGCACCGGGCCTGGGCGTGGAGCTGGACTGGGAGCAGGTGCAGAAAGCGCACGAAATCTACAAGTCGCTGCCCGGCGGGTCGCGTAACGATGCCGCCGCCATGCAGTATCTGGCGCCCGGCTGGCAGTTCGATCGTAAGCGTCCGGCTTTTGGCCGCGGATAAGATATTTTTGAGGAAAGGAACGAAATAATGAGTACATCGACTTCGACGCCAGTGGTGACGTCTATGCAGGCGATCCCCGTCGCCGGGCAC
>DALYUA010000189.1:0-6536 GCA_031993245.1 Buttiauxella sp.
AATTAAATACTCGCCACCCCCTTTCTCCAGACGCAGCGCATAACGTCCCAGCGGGTTATTTGGCCCGGCAGGAACAACGACTGGCAAATTAATACCCTGAGCAGCAGAACGGGCACGAATATTGGCGGTTGGCGTCCAGGTTGGATTTGGGATTTTCTGACTGATACGTGTCACCATCACGGGAGTTTCACGCCCCAGTTGCCCGATACCTAACGGATAGACTTCCACACGATTTTGCCCCGGTGGATAGAAATACAGCCGCAGCTCGGCCAGGTTGATAACAATTCCCTCGCGCGGTGTATCCGGCAGGATCATTTGTGCAGGAATAATTAATTCACTGCCCGGTTTTGGCAAAAAAGGATCGACGGTATTGTTCGCCTCCAGCAATAAAAGCACACCGGTATTGTATTTAGCGGCTACCGTTTCAAGGTTTTTACCGTCATTTGGGACAATATACGTTTTATTTTCGCCAATTATCCGGCTGCCCGGCGGCGGTAATAAATAGTCAACAGCCCACGCCGACTGGCTTGCAGCCAGAGCACTGATAAAAAGAAACGTTATTTTATTGAACGCGCATTTCATATTTTATTCCTGTATTCACCGGCAGAACGCCGGAATGCTGAAAGTCCGGCGAGGTAATTAAATTACCTCGCGTTAACAGGATGAAAGCTGTTCTTGTAGTTTAGCTAATATTGGCGGCTTTGGTGCGGATAGAACGGATCATTGCTTCGAGTCCCTGCGAGCGGGAAGGTGTAAGGTGCTGAGCCAGTGACAGTTTCTCAAACCAGGGGCGTACATCAAAGGCGACAATATCCTGCGCGGTCATCTGCTGGTAGAGAATAAAGACCACCGCAATAAGCCCTTTTACAATCGCGGCATCGCTGTCGCCTTCAAGCGCTATTACGCCGTCCGGCTGCTGGCGCATCACGATCCACACCTGGCTTTGACAGCCCTGGATAGTATTTTCCGGCTTATGCTCCGCCTCGGGCAAGGCAGGCAGCCGCCCGCCCAGCTCAATAATGTAGAGGTATTTCTCTTCCCAGTTGGCGCAACGGCTGAAATTTTTCAGCAGTTTTTCTTTATCTGGCAACGTGGCCATAACCTTCTCCCTGTTAGCCCAAAAGACGGTGGATGCGCTGCAAACCTGCCACCAGGCGATCCACCTCTTCTTCGGTATTGTACATGGCAAAAGAGGCGCGGCACATTGCCGGAACCTTGTAGAACGCCATCAGCGGCATGGCACAGTGGTGGCCTGTACGCACGGCAATCCCGTAATTATCAAGAAAGCTCCCCACGTCGTAAGCGTGATGTTTGCCAAGATTAAACGCAATTACGCCCAGACGATATTCCGGGCCATAGACTGTCAGGTCAGGAACGGCCTGCAACGCCTGCTGAGCGTAGCGCATAAGCGAATGCTCATACTCGCTCACCTCGGCAAGATTGAGGCTCTCCACGTAGCGTAACGCGGCACCCAGCCCGACAATCCCGGCTGTATTAGGCGTACCCGCTTCGAAACGCCAGGGCGCCGCCGCATAGGTTGTCCCCTCCGTCAGACTCACGGTGGCGATCATTGACCCGCCCCCTTCCCAGGGCGGCATACTCTGCAAAATCTCTTCGCGAGCGTAAAGCACGCCGATGCCCGTTGGGCCGTAGATCTTATGGCCTGAGAAAAGATAGAAATCACAATCCAGAGCCTGTACGTCAATGGTGTGATGCATAATTGCCTGCGCGCCATCCACCAGCACTTTCACGCCGGCCTGATGCGCCGTGGCAATCATTTCCTGCACCGGGTTTTCCGTGCCAAGCACGTTCGAAACCTGGGTGATTGCCAGCAGTTTTGTATGCTCGTCGATAAGCGTCGGGAAGAGATCAAGCTGCAACGTGCCGTCTTCGTTTAACGGGATAACCCGCAGCGCGGCACCGGTATGTTCGCAAAGGATTTGCCAGGGCACGATGTTCGCATGGTGCTCCATGGCGGAGATAATAATATTGTCCCCGGCCTGGATATTGGCGCGTCCCCAACTATTGGCGACAAGGTTAATGCCTTCGGTCGTACCGCGAACAAAGACAATTTCTTCTGGCGAGCGCGCGTTAATAAAGCGCGAAACCTGGTTGCGCACATTCTCCATAAGCTGGGTGGCTTCGGCGCTGAGCGTATGGATACCCCGATGCACTGCCGCATAGCCATGGCTGTAAAAATCCAGTTCGGCGTCAATAACCATCTGCGGCTTTTGCGCGCTAGCGGCGCTGTCGAGATACACCAGCGGCTGCCCGTTTATTTCCCGGCTTAAAATCGGAAAGTCTGCGCGCACCTGTTCTATGGAAAAACTCATGCTTCGCCTCCTGCAAAGCGCTGACCGATCCTCGCCAGCACCTGCTGTTTTAGCGCCTCGTCACTGATGCTTTCCGTAAGCTCAGCGGCAAAAGCATAGATAATCATCTGTTGCGCCGCCTGCTCATCAATACCCCGTGAACGCAGGTAGAACATCTGTTCATCGTCGATACGACCAATGGTTGCGCCGTGGCTGCATTTCACGTCGTCAGCATAGATTTCGAGCTGCGGCTTGGTGTCCACTTCCGCCAGACGACCCAGCAACAGGTTGTTATTGGTCATCTGTCCGTCGGTTTTGATCGCGTGCTGCGCCACCTTAATCATGCCGTTAAACACCGCGCGGCCTTTATCCCGCACGATGGTTTTATGCAGCTGGCGGCTGTTACAGTAGCCTTTGTTATGCTCAAGCCAGGTTCGGGTATCACAGACTTCGTTATTGACCGGCAGCGCAAGGCTGTTCATGCGCAACGTGGTATTTTCGCCGTTGAGCTGCGTGCTGGTGTTATGGCGCAACACCGCCGCGCCGAGCAGGAAGCTGTTACTCTCAACCGTCGCATCCTGGCCTAAGACTAAATCGTTATGCGCGAAGTGATAGCTCTGGGGGTTTTCAAAGGCCAGTTTGTAATGGTGTAGCTGACCGTTCGCCGCCACGCCCGCAGTAAAACGAGCCCCCGTAAAATGCGCATGCTCATCGAAACTAACGTAATGCTCAATCACCGTCGCCCGGGCACCTTCATCAAGCGTGAGATGGTGGCGATAATGCGCGGTATTCATTTCAGCCCGCTCGCTGCCACGACTGACGTGCAGCAATAACAGTGGTTTTGCCGGGCTGTGATTACGTGCAACGCGGATATGCGTAACCGTTTCAGCCAGGCTTTCCGTCAGATGCAGGAAAACTTCGCCCTGTACCGCAGCAGGCAATGCCTGGCGCTGGTCATCCACCGCTACTTCAAAACCGCTGTGGGTAAGATCGTCGCTTAATTCAGCGTTAAATCGCCCGTCGACAAACACTAAACGCCAGGCATCAACGGGTAAAGCTAACGCGTCACGCTGGGATTCAGTCAACGCTTCCGGCGCAGGCACTGCAAACTGGTGGTTTAGCAGCCCTTCCAGCGGCGTGTATTTCCAGTTTTCATGCTTGCGCGTCGGCAGACCCAGACGCAGCATCTGCTGCATATGCTCCTGAGCCTCTTTTGTGCGTTGTCTGCCGTGCATTTCAAACAGGTGATGCCACTGCTGCAGGGCATTGCCGTTACTGCTGTTCGGTAAGCCAGCCATAACCCTGCTCCTCCAGTTGTTTCACCAGGCTAAAATCACCCGATTTCACGATCTTGCCCTGATATAACACGTGAACAAAATCAGGCTTGATATGGTCGAGAATACGCTGGTAGTGCGTCACGATAATAAACGAGCGATTGCCGTCACGCAGGGCGTTAACCCCTTCGGCGACAATTTTCAGGGCGTCGATATCCAGACCGGAATCCGTTTCATCAAGAATGCACAGTTCCGGCTCCAGCACCGCCATTTGCAGAATATCGTTACGCTTTTTCTCACCGCCGGAGAAGCCAACGTTTACCGAACGCGTTAGCAAATCTTCCGGCATTTTCAGCAGCTTGATTTTCTCTTCCATCAAATCCTGGAAATCAAAACGATCAAGCTCTTCCAGCCCGCGATATTCGCGCGTCGCGTTAAGCGCGGTTTGCAGGAAAAACTGATTACTGACGCCGGGGATCTCCACCGGGTACTGGAAAGCCATAAAGATACCTTCGCCTGCGCGCTCCTCCGGCGATAGCTCCAGCAGATCTTTGCCTTTAAAATGCACCTCTCCGCCGGTAACTTCGTAATCTTCACGCCCGGCAAGCGTGGCGGAAAGCGTGCTTTTACCGGAGCCGTTCGGCCCCATGATAGCGTGCACTTCCCCCGGTTTAACTTCCAGGCTTAAGCCACGCAGGATTTCTTTATCCTCAACGCTTACCTGTAAATCTTTAATGCTTAACATAGTTTTCCCTTAATGCTTAACCGACACTGTGTTCGAGGCTTATCGCTAATAGTTTTTGTGCTTCCACCGCGAATTCGAGCGGCAATTCAGAGAACACATCTTTACAGAATCCATTGACGATCATTGATATCGCATCGTCCTGAGCAATCCCGCGTTGCAGGCAGTAAAACAGCTGGTCTTCACCAATACGAGAGGTAGTTGCTTCGTGCTCCAGTTGCGCGGTGTTGTTGCGGCACTCCACGTACGGGAAGGTGTGCGCCCCGCTGTCCGGCCCGATAAGCATTGAGTCACACTGGGTAAAGTTACGGGCGTTGGTTGCAGTCGGCATGATCTTTACCAGGCCGCGATAGCTGTTCTGACTGTGCCCGGCGGAGATACCCTTCGAGATAATCGTCGATTTGGTGTTTTTGCCGATATGGATCATTTTGGTGCCGGTATCGGCCTGCTGATTTCCGGCAGTCAGCGCCACGGAGAAAAATTCGCCAATGGAGTTGTCGCCGCGCAAAATCACGCTTGGGTATTTCCAGGTAATGGCAGAACCCGTTTCTGACTGGGTCCAGGACATTTTGCTGTTCGCCCCTTCGCACAGGGCACGCTTGGTTACGAAATTGAGTATCCCGCCGGTACTGCCATCGCCCGGGAACCAGTTCTGCACCGTGGAGTATTTCACCTCTGCATCTTTATGGATGATGACTTCCACTACCGCCGCATGAAGCTGATAGCTGTCACGAACCGGGGCTGAGCACCCTTCGATATAGCTCACGTAACTGCCTTCATCTGCCACAAGGATGGTTCGTTCGAACTGACCGGTTTTTTCGGCGTTGATACGGAAATAGGTAGAAAGCTCCATCGGGCAGCGCACGCCTTTCGGCACGTAGATAAACGTGCCGTCAGAAGCCACAGCGGCATTCAACGCGGCAAAAAAGTTATCGTTACTTGGCACAACCGTACCGAGATACTTTTTCACCAGCTCAGGATATTCGTGTATCGCTTCACCGAAGGAGCAGAAGATAATACCCTGCTCTGAAAGCTTTTCCCGGTAGGTTGTGGCCACGGAGACTGAGTCAAAAATCGCATCCACGGCCACTTCTGAGCCTTCGCGTACCGGCACGCCGAGCTGTTTAAACGCCTCTTCCACTTCGCCCGTCAGATAAGCGTTGCTGCCGGGCTGTTGCACAGCACCTGGCTGGGATTCACAGTTATCATCACAGCTACCGCAGGACGGCGCGGAGTAATAGCTGTAATCCTGATAGTTGAGCTTTTCATAGTTCGCCTTCAGCCAGTGCGGCTCTTCCATCTCAAGCCAGGCGCGGTAAGCGCTCAGGCGAAACTCAAGCATCCACTCCGGCTCATTGCGCCGCGCAGAAATCGCCCGTACCACCTCTTCGTTGATGCCGTGCGCCATTTCGTCGGTTTTTAGCTGAGTAAAGAAGCCTTCTTTATAATGATGGCCGCCAGCCCAGGCTTGTACGTCGTCGGTCGTTTCAGTATTACGTGACATAATCCCGCCTACACCCCAAAGCTTTCACCGCAGCCACATTCGTGCTGCGCTTTCGGGTTGTTGAATTTGAAAATTTCGTTTAAGCCTTCGCGCACATAGTCGACCTCGGTGCCGTCAATAAACGGCATGGCCGATAGCGGAACCCACAGCTTTGCTCCTTCAGCTTCAAAAAGAAGATCGTCTTTGTGGGGTTCTTTTACGGTATCTAGCACGTAGCCAAAACCCGCGCATCCGGTCTGCTTTATGCCAAGACGCACGCCCAGCAGCCCCGGCTGCTGGCTTACCAGCTTGCGTATATGCGTGGCCGCGTCCGGGGTTAGCGTCACTCCCTGCCAGGCGAATTCATTGGGATCGAAGCTACCTGTTTGCACATCCATAGTTCACCTCTTCTGTTTTGCCGCCCAAAGGCTGATACCCCATGTTAATGATAACTATTATCAATACAACATCCTGATAACAGGGGTATTGCGGAAACGCCGTTTTTTTGGGCATCTTTACTAAGGATAGACCCTGCTGAAACTCTTGCAGAGCGCGAAAAGAGCTGTTTAAGCCGCTGAATTAAAGAGAATTTGACGACAGCAAGAGGGCAGGAGCGATAGAAAGTGAAAGATGTATAGAGAATAACTATTTATGTGAGAGGCAGAGGCTGTGGTCCCCCTCTTTTGGCAGAGGGTGAATGACGCCCGCGTCATCCACCACACAAA